>JAUVVL010000362.1 GCA_030604635.1 Desulfobacteraceae bacterium | reverse complement strand
ATTGATGTGGAATACAGCCATCATGAGGTGGCGCCGAGCCAGCATGAGATCGACCTGCGATATGATAATGCCCTCAGCATGTCTGACAAGACCATGACCTATCGGATTGCGGTCAAGGAAATCGCCCGGCAGCATGGTTATTATGCCACATTCATGCCTAAACCCATCTTTGGCGAAAACGGAAGCGGCATGCATGTGCATCAATCCTTGTTCCAGGGAGACAAAAATCTATTTTTTGATGGAAGCGATCAATACCATCTATCCAAAATGGCCAAGGGATATATTGCCGGGGTTATGAAACATGCCCGGGAGATCATCGCTGTGACAAATCAGTGGGTCAACTCTTACAAACGGCTGGTTCCAGGCTACGAGGCACCTGTCTATATTTCCTGGGCCCAGCGCAATCGTTCGGCCATGATCAGAGTTCCAATGTACAAGCCCGGCAAGGAGGTGGCCACCCGCATAGAATTCCGCGCACCTGATCCGGCCTGTAATCCTTATCTGGCTTTTGCAGTCATGCTGGCAGCCGGATTAGAGGGGGTTGAGAACGAATATGAAATTCCGGAACCGATCGAAGAGGACATCTATGAGATGTCCGAAAAAGAAAGAAATGAGAGGGGTATTATGACCCTTCCGGGAAATCTTTATGAAGCGATCCTTGAAGTTGAAAAATCAGAAGTGGTGAAGGAAGCCCTGGGTGAGCATATTTTCAACAAATTTGTGGAAAACAAGAAGATCGAGTGGGATATGTATCGAACTCACGTCAGCCAGTATGAAATAGATAAGTATATGCCGATAACTTAAGCCGGATAACCGGAAAGAAAAAAAAGCTTTCGGTTAAAACCATTCAGGAGTATAATAGCTGACCCGCAGGGGTGAAGTCATCGGAATCAAGGATCCTGATAGTTTCCGGCCATTATGTCTTGGAAATCTTGGTGGTCATTAGATTTTGGCGTAAGGGTGAAACTTAATGGATGTTATCCTGTGGCATTTGATGAGTTTCTTTCCAAAGACTGCCTTGAAAGGAGGTAAAAATGCTTGAATCCAAATATCTGACAGATAATGTTCAGAATATACAAAAGCTTATGGTGATTCCCGCCTTAAGAAAATTTGAAACAAAAAACCTCGGGAAACTCCTCAGGCTCAGCAAGATACGGCAATATGAAGATGGAGAGCTGATAATCAAAGAAGGCGATCTGGACAAATGGCTTTACTTTATTCTTTCTGGAAAGATACGCGTGGTAAAAGAAGGGGTAGAGATCAGCACCATTGACAAGATGGGTGAAATATTCGGTGAAATGAGACTTATCGATAGTCTTAGCAGATCTGCCTCTATTTTCGCAGTCGGCAGCACCGTATGCCTTGCGGTGGATACTTCAGCTGCAGGCCGGCGAGGTTTTGAAGATGAAAGAGCAGATTTTTTATTATTATTGTACAGAATGTTTGCAGAATTCGCTTCATACCGGTTGCGTTTAGCAAACGACGAACTGATCAAGGTGAAAAAGGAACTCGAAGGACGCCAGGCCGGATGAAAAAAACCGTTGCTTTTTCTAAAGATGCCACAAATATTTTCTTTCATATCCTGACGAATTGCAATCTCAAATGCCGGCACTGTTATATCAACCCGGAGCAGCACGGAGAAAAGTCGCTTCCTTCAGAAACCATAGAAGCATGGCTCAAGGTATTTGCCGAAAAGAGCAAGGAGGCCAACGTCATATTTCTGGGCGGAGAGCCAACAATGCATCCGGCCCTTTCACTTGTCGTAAAAAAAGCAAAAGTGCTTGGCTACAACTCCATTACCATCGATACAAACGGATATCTGTTTAATGATATCCTTTCAAAGGTCACTCCCGACAAAGTGGACTATTTTAGTTTCAGCTTAGATGGCGCCACACGGCAGACAAACGATATGATCCGGGGAAGGGGTTGCTATGACAAATGCATCGCGGGGATACGGAAGGCGATCACAAGAGGGTTTCACACCAGTCTCATCTACACTGTAAGCACGGATAATATTCTTGAACTCGACTTGATGGCCCCCCTCCTGGAGGATCTGGGAATAAACAGATTTTTCATACAGGTCATCGGCATCCGTGGAAAATCTGCCGAAAAAGGTCGTGAAAGGCTACAGGTTTCTCGATCCGAATGGCTCAAAATTATTCCTGTAGTGGCTCAAAAGGTCGCCCGTCTGGGTATAACGGTTATATATCCGAAAGTTTTTTTAAGCCTGGATGAGCCTTTTGAATGCGCCGGTCTGGTCGCAGAAAATTATTTCATATTTCCCAACGGCAGGGTATATCGATGCCCCTTGTGTGAGGACTTTCCTTTACACAGTAAGGTTTTTAAGAATAACATACTGCTTAACACCCCGAAGATAAACGAGGGTGATCTCTTCGAACTCAACATTCCTGAAGGATGTGTGATGAACAAACTCATACAGCCTGATAATCTAAGCTATAAAAAAGATGGTACGCCTGAATACAAAGTCGCCTGCTGCATGTTAAAAGAAGAGGTAAGTAGTTCAGGGGTCGGGGAGTTATCGTCTTTAAGACCGCTCCATGGGTAATCAGATTCCAAATCGTGTGAACTCGCGTATAAGGGATCGTAAAGAAAGAGCAGTAATATCATTAAATAAATTATT
>JAUVVL010000274.1 GCA_030604635.1 Desulfobacteraceae bacterium | reverse complement strand
GGCTCTGCCAGAAGAGACGGCGCAAAAGTTTGAAGTGAACTAAAGTTTAAAGTGAGCTAAAGTTAAGGAATTCTGCCAATTATATATAAAATCAGCGGAGCAACCCGCCCGCCTCGCCTGAGCACAAGCGCTTGAATTTCGCATATCTGGTTACGGCGAGTGCGATGGCGGGCAGGAGCGACTCCGGAACCCCGCCTGCCGGCCGGCGGGCAGGTTGAGGCACTTTAGATCACTTCGTGCGACCAGAGGCCGGGCGGCTTTGAGGCTCTCGACAAGCTCTCGACAGGTTAGTCACTTCACACTTATCGATTCTGTGATAAATAACCCCTTTCAGGGGCAAACCAAAGCCTGGTCCTATGGGCCAGGATTCTTTACATTTTATCACCAGTGGGCTCCAATAACTCATTGAGAAGTTGCGTGAAACAGGAAAAGGAGTTAATTTTAGGATATGATCGCAGAGATTCTTGTTACAGGTCAAGAAATCCTCACAGGATCTGTAATTGACAGCAACTCGGCCCATATCGCACAAACACTGGAAGAAGTCGGTCTTGAAGTCACCAGGCACGTTTGTGTGGGTGATGATATGGAGATTATTGTTTCCATTATCAAAGAGATCAGCGGACGAGCAGATGTTGCTGTTGTCACGGGAGGTCTTGGTCCTACAACAGATGATATTACGGCAGAGGCGGCTGCAAAATCAGCAGGGGATGAACTTGTTCTTAACAGGCAGGCACTCAGGGCCGTCGAGGATTTTTTCAAAGAACGAAAACGCACCATGAGTAGTTCAAACAAGAAACAGGCCATGTTGCCAAAGGGTTCCGAGTGTCTTTACAACCCTGTCGGAACAGCGCCCGGATTCCATTTGAAAATAGGAAAGTGCTCTTTTTTCTTTATCCCCGGAGTACCTTTTGAAATGCGCAGGATGCTTTCAGATACTGTTATACCCCGGATAGAGAAGCTTCAGGGCAGCGCCAGGGAAGTAAATCTGGTTAAGACCATATCGACATTCGGCTTAACCGAGTCTGCAATCGGCGAACAGCTTGCAGGTTTAACAGCCGAATTTCCTGGGATAAAGCTGGGCATCCGCGCAAAGTTTCCGGAAATCTATGTAAAACTTTATGGCCGAGGTAAAGATGATAAGGGTCTTTATCAGAGCATGGAAAAGGCATCCGAATGGGTTATAAAGAAGATCGGGGAAAAGGTATTTTCTGATGACGGAGATTCCATGGAAGCTGTTGTAGGCGGCCTTCTTGCCGGGGAAAAAGCAACCCTGGCTGTTGCCGAAAGCTGTACCGGCGGTCTGATAGCCCACTGGCTGACCAATGTGCCGGGCAGCTCAGAATATTTTCTCTATTCAGGCGTCACATATTCAAATGAATCCAAAACAAAGGTGCTGGGCGTGTCTACAGAGATATTGGAACGATACGGAGCAGTGCACGAAGAGACCGTAAAAGAGATGGCCGAAGGTGTAAGACGTGTTGCCGGATCAACTTACGGATTGGCAACCAGCGGTATTGCAGGACCGGCCGGAGGAACTGACGATAAACCTGTTGGAACTGTCTGCATCGGTCTTGCTGACCCACATTCTGCCAAAGGGTTTCGGTTCTTTTTTCCATTCGGTAGCAGGTCGAGGAATAAAAAAATTTTCGCCATGACAGCCCTTGATCTGCTGCGGCATGAACTTCAGGGAGAAAAAAAATAATTAATAATTAACAATTAATTATTAATTATATAACAGCCCTTGACCTGCTGCGGCATGAACTTGTGGGTTAAAATCCTATGGTACCGTCAAAACAGGTTTTGAACCAGAAAGCTGCTTCCCGAACAAAATTTTTCTGGTGCTCTTTATTGCTCATGCGGTGGTCTCCATCTTTTTGCATGATCAATTTTTTTGGCTCACCGGCCTTTGCGTATATCTCCCGGGCATTTGATGGCGGCACCAGGTTATCAGAATCGCCGTGAAATATTAGAATATGGTGAAGACTTGAAAGCTTGTCTGAAATGTTGGACTGAAGATATTTTTTATCTAACGGGGGTTTTTGCGTATTTGAATTGTCTGATTTTTCCAGGGCCTCAATTATGGAGCTGCTGCGTACAGGTGCTGCAAATGTGACCAGTGAATCCACATCAAATGCAGCTGCTACGGATATGCAGACAGCACCACCCATGCTGCTTCCAAAAAGACCTATCCGGTCACCGGCATCTTTTCTTATTTGAATTGTTTTTATTGCACTGATTAAGTCATTACATCGGGCTTCAATAGAAGTGACATCTTTGAAAATACCATTGCTTTGTCCGCATCCCCGATGGTCGAATCTGAAAAATGCAATGCCGTACTCATTACATTGTTTTGCCAGTTCGATCTGTTTAGGAGAACTGCTGCTGCTGAGAAGACCGTGTGAGCCGATAACAACCGGCGGTCGATCAGCGGCCGGGAGATGGAGGGTGCCCCTGAGAAGAAACCCGTTGGATGAAAACGTGATCTTTTTGCAGATGGAATCGGTTTTTGATTTTAGCATGATTATCACCTTGATTTCATATTTCCTAAAACCTGCATAAACAATCTTGAAGGAGTTTAGATTATAATATATACAGTTAAAAATTCGAAGCACAAAATCCGAAACAAATTCTAAATTAGAATCCAATCTCTTATTGGGGAGTTCGGAATGGAAGTTAAAAAAGGGCAACTGCTTAAACTGAACATCTCCGGGATAGCATTTGGCGGAAAAGGCCTCGCACGGGTTGACGGCCTTGCTGTGTTTGTTGATAAGGCTGTACCTTTAGATGTCGTCATTGCACGAATAATTAAAAAAAAGAAGCAGTATGCAGAGGCCCGTGTCGACACCCTGGTGGAACCATCACCATTCAGGACAAACCCTCGTTGTATATACAGCGGTTTTTGCGGCGGCTGCAAATGGCAGTTTTTAATTTACGACAAACAGCTTGTTTACAAACGCCAGCATGTTGTCGAATCCCTTGAGCACATAGGGCTTATACAAGATGTTTTGGTACATCCGACAATCCCTTCGCCGTTGATCTTTGGATACCGGAACAAGATGGAGTTTTCCTGCTCTGACCGGAGATGGCTTCTGCCGGACGAAATGGACATGGAGGATGTTGACAAAGGTTTTGCAATTGGGCTTCATGTGCCGGGGACTTTTTACAAAGTTCTTGATACCAGGGCATGTCTGCTTCAGCCGGAACTCGGCAACCATATTCTTGATGATGTCAGAACCTTTATAAAGGAATCTGATGTTCCTGTTTATGGTCTTCGAAGCCATAAAGGATTCTGGCGTTTTCTTATGCTGAGGCATTCTGCTGCTTATGACCAGTGGATGGTAAACGTCATTACCGCAACAGAAGATCGCGAAAAGGTGCAATTGCTTGCAGATCAGTTGACGGATAAGTATCCTCAAATAGTTTCCGTTGTAAACAACATAACTTCACGAAAAGCAGGCGTTGCCGTCGGAGAATTCGAGATACAGCTTGCCGGCCTTTCCTGCATAAAGGATAAAATCGGTAGTTTTGAGTTTGAAATATCGGCAAACTCTTTTTTTCAGACCAATACCCTTGGCGCGGAAAGTTTGTATAAAACCGTAAAGGAATATGCCGGGCTTTCGGGCCGGGAGACGGTTGTTGATCTTTACTGCGGTACAGGGTCCATCGCAATATGTCTTGCTGATTCCGCAAAAGAGGTGATCGGCATGGAAATCGTTGAAAGCGCTGTAACAGATGCTGAAAACAACTGCCGGATGAACAGGATTTCCAATTGCCGGTTTATCCTTGGTGACATTAAGAAAAGCCTTTCAAAGGTTAAGGTCAGGCCTGATGTTATGATCATAGATCCACCCAGGGCTGGGATGAATAAGGATGTTGTCAAACAGGTACTTGAAATGGCCCCTATCAGAATTGTTTATGTGTCCTGCAACCCTGCTACCATGGCAAGGGATCTTGGAATGATAAAAGACAGCTACAGGGTGTTGGAAGTACAGCCGGTTGATATGTTTCCTCACACCTATCACATAGAGTCGGTGGCAAAAATTGAGCGACAATAATTCCCACAACCTTAGTGCTCTAATTCGTAAATTCGATTACGTATTTTTATCAAGACAACTATCCCGTATAAGTTGAATTCTAAAAGTTTGAAGTTTGAAGTGCCTAAAGTGAGTTAAAGCCCGCCCTGGTGCGACTCGTTCATATTTATTGATGTAGGCTATGCATCATTCCAGACCTGACTTTTAGAGTATAGAGTATTGGTGATCGGTCTGGGCCAGGGTTGAGGAACGCGCTTTCAGCGCGATCAATTATAATTAAAATTGACAGAATACCTTAACCCCGCCTGCC
>JAUVVL010000204.1 GCA_030604635.1 Desulfobacteraceae bacterium | reverse complement strand
CAGTTTCAATAAAAACTTTACATTGATACGATGGTATCACCCCCACCCTAACCCTCCCCCTTCAAGGGGGAGGGAAGGGAGGGGGTGGATTTGTATCTGTAAAGAGAATGATGAAACACAATACTAGGTACTAAATACGAGGTGCCAACAACAGACCAATGACAAATAACAAAATGAACTGGAAACGGATGCGTTTTAAAAACAACAAGGTCTGGCTGGCCTTAGGCCAGAACCAGAGACCTGTTGTTAAAAACGGCAAGGTATTGATCAAATACCAGCTTGACCAGGATCACGAGTACTGGGTACATCAAAAAAATGTCAAGCCGATCGATCCGTCACAATCTGAAACCAAAGACCCTGAAAAGAAAAAATCGGGCAAGAAACCTTCTAAAAATAACACCAAACAGGAAATAATAACCATCGACGAGACCGTATGCGATGATGCTGTCTGTATCTATACTGATGGGGCATCTTCCGGAAATCCCGGACCATCAGGAATAGGGATTGTGCTGGGTTTTGGAAAACATGAAAAAGAAATATCAAGATATATCGGTATTGCGACCAACAACATCGCAGAGCTGGAAGCAATCAGAACAGGTCTTCTGGAGTTAAAAAATACCGATCTTCCGGTACGGCTTTTTACGGATAGCAGCTATGCATACGGAGTCCTTGTCCTGGGCTGGAAAGCAAGAAAAAATCAGGATATCATAAGATCGATTATTAAAATTATTTCGAAATTCAATGACTTGAAAATCATCAAGGTAAAAGGGCATGGCGGTATCGAAGGGAATGAAAGGGCAGATTTTCTGGCAACTTCAGCCATAAAAAAAGCTGAGAGAACTTAGTACACGTATTTTTAAATACGATTACGTATAATATTTTATCTCACCGCAGAGACGCAGAGAGCGCAGAGAATATGTTTTTTTTGCTTTCCGCTTAGAGGACGGAAAGCAAAGACGTTCATCCCTGCGGGATAAAGAAATAACTATCTGTTTTTAATGATAATGCTGCTTCAATACAGGTTGAGCTATTTTCCTTTGCCGTCCTCTCAACGGCAAAGGAAAAATCTTTTTATCTCTGTGTCCTTTGCGTCTCAAGCGAAGCGGGCGGTGAAAAACTACTAAAATACGTCATCGAACTTACGAATTAGAGCACTTAGGTTTAGCATTCCTGGCTAAAACACAAAAAGCGCCCCACAATAAATTCTGTGGTGCGCTTATTTCAATGGAATAGTAAAAGCTGTGTGCAATCTCTATCGCTTGCTCCATGGATGAGTTATCTGTCGGCAAAAATCCTCAAATACTCAAAAATAGCCGTGTTTTTTCGCCTCATCACGCCCCGATCTCACACAAGATCATCTGTTTTGCAAGCAGCTACATTTTATGTTTTTTCGCCCTTTAAGTCTTCGATCTCTTTTTTCAAATCATCAATTTCCTTTTTGTATTTTTCAGATTCATCGTCACTGCTCGAAGTTTCAACCATTGGCTCCTCTTTCTTCCAGGTGTCTTTCATTTCGTCAAAACCAAGATAAAGAGCCAAACCACCGCCAAGCAGAAGCATCACTGGTATAGCACCGGCTAAAAGCTGTAAAAAGGGTTTCCACCATACGATCAAACCAATGAGACCCAATACAGCTCCGATTACCCCGCCTATTAAAGTCTTCATAAAAAATCATCCTCCTTTAAGAATTAATAATTGATAAAAATATCATAACAATTATTGTAACGCAAGCTTAATCTGTCCAAATAGCTTGCGCCGGGAGCAATAGCAACAAATAAAACATTGCAATCAAAATTAATATTTGGTACTTTTTATGTTTTATTTATAATCTAAATTCTGCAAGTGCCGATTTCGCCGCAGCTGCAAAACGCAGGGTGCGAAGCTGTAGTGAACTACCGCAAGCACCCTGCAACACAGTCCCGCCCGTGGCGGGATGAAAGCGGTACTTGCTAAATCATATTGGTATTTAACCATGATTAAATGGCTAAAAGTAATACTTGCAAAATCCCGAATGAAAGAAAAAAAGGAAAAAGATTCAGTCCTTCAGGATACCCACAATCACCATCTCTGCCATCTGCCGGACAATATTGGTTTATTATCAACCTTTTTCCTTAAAGTCTTCTTTTCAGGCATCAAGGTTGCCAAAGAACAGACCATTAATCTGAAAAAACTCCAAAAAGAGGGTATTGTTGTTTATGTCACAAAACATAAAAGTTACTTTCTGTACCTCTTTTATTACAGCCGCTACAAGCAGGGTGGCCTTCCATTTCCTCAAATAGGCTTTGACTATAAAATTATTATATGGCAGCCGGTATCACGCATTATTAAGATTTTTAAGGCATACTTTAACTACATAGTTAAACTGTCTCTGCCCGATCCTTATCGAGAAGGATATATCCGGCGGGAGATGACGGACGGACGGGCGGCTTTACTCTCTTTGGTGGAAAAAAAAGGTTTTTACCGAAGATTTGTTAAAGAAAAGACAGATCCGATCCAATATCTTATCGAATTACAAAAATCGATTGAACGTCCTATTTTTATTGTTCCGCATCTTATGTTTTTTGATAAAAAACCTCATCGATCAACGCCGAATATCATCGACATGCTGTTTGGCACTAAAGAAAATCCCGGTAAAATTAGACGCCTTATTATCATGTTCTCAAATCCCGGGAAGGTCTTTGTGGAAAGTTCGGAACCTATTAATCTAAAAGATTTTCTGGAGCTTAAGGATATCCGAGAACGGAGCATTGAATATCAGGCCCTTGTCTTAAGACGAAATCTGCTGGTTCAAATCAATCGCCATCGCCAGAGCATCACGGGACCGGTCCTCAAAACCTGGGAAGAACTAAAGGAAAATATCCTGACAAAAGAACGGCTTCGAAACTTCATGGAGCATCATTCAAAAGCGCGCAATATTCCGATCCAACAGGTACATAAAAAAGCGGAGGCATATCTTGAAGAAATTGCCGCCAAATACAATATAGCCATAATTAGTATAGCCGAAAAAGTAGTAAGTTGGGTTCTGGATACAATGTTTGAAGGGGTTATGGTCAATAACGATATGCTCAACAAGATAAAAAGTAAGTCTCAGAAAGGGCCGTTAATCCTTATTCCTTGTCACAAGAGTCATATCGATTATTTGATATTGGCACATCTCTTGTTCTCGAGCAACATGCCATGTCCTCACATCGCTGCTGGAAAAAATCTTGCTTTCTGGCCTATAGGGCCCATATTCAGGGCCGGCGGCGCATTTTTTATTAGGCGAACCTTTAGCGGAGCAGTTCTTTATTCAAAGGTTTTTGCAGAATATGTTCACAATCTCCTGGAAGAAGGTTTCAACATAGAGTTCTTCATTGAAGGCGGCAGGAGCCGAACCGGCAAATTGATCCTGCCCAAGCTGGGATTGCTTTCGATCCTTCTCAATGCCTATAAAAACAAAGCGTGTGAAGACATGATATTCGCACCGATTTTTATAGGATATGACAGGGTCCTGGAGGAAAGTTCATATCTTAATGAAATTGAGGGTGAACAAAAGAAACCCGAAAGCCTGTGGCAAGTCGTTAAAGCAAGAAAATTCCTGAAAAATAGGTATGGAAAAATCTACATTCAGTTCCATGAACCCATCTCTTTTAATGAACTTTTGTTGCAATACGGCACGCCGATTGAGGATATGTCAACAAAAGAGCAAAATGTTCTCTGCCGTAACCTGGGGCACAGGGTGATAAATGCCATCAACAGGGTTTCTGTTGTTACACCGCATGCCATTGTTGCAGCTGCTGTCATGAATTGTTCCAAAAGAAGTTTTTCTTTTGATCATCTGATGTCACATGTTGAAACGTACGTGAGCCACCTGTCTTCGCAAGAAGCAAAGCAGGCCGATACGCTTCTTCTCGATCATGTTCATGCAGTTGAGAATGTACTTGACTCTTATGTCCAGAGAAAATTCATCGAACGTATTACAAAAGACAAGGAGCCCCGGCTTACTGATGCGATATTCAAGGTAAACGAAAGCAAGCGCCCGAATCTTGAATATTACAAAAACAACTGTATCGCCTTTTTTGTCCCGGCGGCAATTAGCGCCCTTGCAATTCTTGTTAAGGATGCTTTTCAGTTTTCGGCTTCTGATCTGCATGATGACTACAAATTCCTTCAGTATTTCTTTAAATATGAATTCGCATATGACGTTGACAGGACGCCGGAATACTTTGTACGTAAAAACATAAAGGCATTTATTGATGATGCTATTCTAATGCCCCATCCCACATTACCTGATACATACAACCTGACCTCGGCAGGTTTTAGAAAACTGAAACTTTTTTCCAGCTTCCTGAAAACCTATTTTGAATCATACTGGATCGTATTAAATTTCTTCATGCAAAACCCTCAAAATTCCATTAAAACAAAAGAACGTTTGAAAAAAATCGAGACCATAGGGAATCGTATGTATAAACAAAAGGAAATCGAACGAAAAGAAGCGCTTTCCAGAATTAACTACAATAATGGAATAGATTTTTTCACCACCAATGGTGTAAAAGGTTCGGAAAATAATGACAAGATTGAATTCTACACCGATGCAATCCAAAAATATTTAAGTTGTTTGTAACCGCTACGTAATACCTCAATTGAACAAAAACAAAATGAAGAAATAAATAAGAAAATTGGTAACAGTTCAGCCACTAAGTCACTAAGTCACAAAGAAGGGGGGAGATAATTAATTGTTAATTATTAATTATCATTTTGGGTTTCTTGTCAATTTTAACGTGCCTCTTATTAAAAATGGCATTAAAAGAATCATACCCGCCTGCCGGCCGTCGGGCAGGTTATAATTTTAGTGTCTTAGTGTCTTTGTGGCTGAACTATTACAATTGAGGTAATATGAAGGCATTGATACTTGCCGCAGGCCTTGGAACGCGGCTGCTTCCCTTTACGGAAAATACGCCAAAACCTCTATTTACTGTTGCAGGACGTCCGCTGCTGGACATCATTATTTGCAATCTGCAACATGCGGGCTGTAAAGCTGTTATTATCAACACCCATCATCTGTATCATAAGATAGATTCCTATCTCAATCGGCAAAAATACTCGATCCCTGTCATCACTCGACATGAACCCGAAATCCTCGGTACGGGAGGCGCCATAAAAAATGCCGCCGACTTCTGGGACGACAGTCCCTTTATGGTCATAAACAGCGACATTGTTACGGATATAGACTTGAAAAAGGTCTATGATTTTCACTTAAATCATCATTATCCGGTTACTCTGGTTCTACATGACGACCCGGAGTTCAAGACCGTATCAATAAATAATAACGGCTTTATTACAGATTTTCATGAACGGGTTCCCAGTCCCTTCCTACCCTCCTCCCCTGCCCCCGGTTTAAAAAGCCTCCGGCCCGAAGGAACCAAAATACTCGCCTTTACCGGAATACAGGTTCTGGACCCGGAAGTTCTCGGATTAATACCGGACAGCGTATTTTCAAGCAGCATCGATTTATATCGGAAACTGATATCGGAAAACGAAAAAGTGCGAGCCTTTATTTCAAAAGAATCCTTTTGGAAGGATATCGGAACCCCTGAAAGGTATCGGCAAGCAGTTTTTGAAAAAATTGCGCCTGAAGCTTTCAAGCGCGCCTTTCCGGGTTGGTTGAACAATAAGATTATCCGCACCGAGCTCAAAGGGGATGGATCAGAAAGAAGCTGGTACCGGCTAACCGCAGGTAACAGATCACTCGTGATGGCAGATCACGGCATCAGAAGACAACGTACAACCAACGAAACAGACTCATTTGTTGCCATTGGCCGCCATCTGCACGGCAAGGGTATACCGGTTCCAAAGACTTATCTTTATGACACTTTTTCAGGCCTGGTGTTCCTGGAAGATCTGGGGGATGTAAATCTTCAGACCGTTATTCAAAACACGGAAAACCCGGGAGAGATCATCTCATGTTACAAATTGGTTATACGTCTTCTCATTGAGCTCTCTGTTTCCGGCGCCACAGACTTTGACCCGGCCTGGACACATCAAACTTCTTCTTACAATCAGGATCTTATTCTTGAAAAGGAATGCCGCTACTTTGTTGATGCCTTTTTAAAGGAATATCTTGGTATGGATACCTGCTTTGAAGATTTTGAAGACGAATTTACATCCCTTGCAGACAAGGCCCTTGAATTTTCCGTCAATGGATTTATGCACCGTGACATGCAGTCACGAAATATCATGGTAAAAAATAATCGCTTTTATTTTATTGATTATCAAGGGGGCCGCTTAGGTCCGATCCAGTACGACCTTGCATCCTTGCTGATTGATCCCTATGTGGAATTACCCCGCTCAGTGCAGACATCGCTGCTGAATTTTTGCGTTGAAATGCTTTCATCTATTATTAGCCTTGATCCGCACAATTTTCTTGCCTGTTATAAATACTGCGCAATAACAAGAAACTTACAGATTTTGGGTGCCTTTGGTTATCTGAGCCGGATCAGAGGAAAAACATACTTTGAAAAATATATCCCCAAGGCAATAAAAAGCTTGAAGTATAATCTTTCTGCCTTTGAAAATACGGAATTTCCGGGCATAAAATCAATTGTGGAAAAAATTTGATGTATCAAATTGATATTTCTGTTATATTTAACCCTTAAAATATTTCTCCCGTTGTAACAGTTCAGCCACTAAGCTTGCTATATTGCAGTAAGTCTTGATTGAAAATTAAAAAGGCTATACTCATTTTGATTTAAGCCAATAGGAAGTTGGTTAACAAAAATCAAAAGAGGAGCATAGCCATGAAATCTAATAAATCT
>JAUVVL010000307.1 GCA_030604635.1 Desulfobacteraceae bacterium | reverse complement strand
GAGAGCGTTAAGAAAGAACAGCAAAATAGCAAATTTTACCTGTGAGTTAAATAATATGCGCATTTAATCGGCTTTTATATACAGGATAGCACCTGTTCTTTCTTTACGCTCACTTATGCACGAGTTTTATCCGCCTTCGGCGTGGTTGACACGGTTTAAAACCGGGTTACCTGAATGCGATAATGTTTTCAAAGGGCTAAAATGTTACGCAGAATGAAATCTTGTGTCTTGATCGTGTATCTTGAATCGCACATCTTGAATCATGGATCAAACCCCTTTCATTAAATTTCTTCGCTTAAGGCCGGAGTCGGATGCAGACATACCGCTGCCCCGCTACATGACGCCCAAGGCCGCCGGGATGGACATATGTGCCGCCATAGAAACAGATCTTGTACTTGAAGCAGGCGCTATAGCGCTGATACCCACCGGATTTGCCATTGCAGTTCCCGAAGGATTCGAAACCCAGATCCGCCCCAGGAGCGGTTTGGCCGTAAAGCACGGTATAGGGATTATTAATTCACCCGGCACCATAGACGCTGACTATCGCGGGGAGGTAAAGATTGCGGTCATAAACCTTGGGAAAGAGAATTATACGTTTCGCCGGGGTGACAGAATTGCCCAGATGGTCGTTAAAAGGGTTTATCAGGCCAGATTAAAGATTGTGGAACAACTCGATGAAACTGACCGGAATACTGGCGGATTTGGACATACAGGGTTGTAAAGAATCCCTGCCCAAAGTACTATGTTTTCTATCATTAAAGGTAACAGTTCAGCCACTAAGTCACTAAGTCACAAAGAAGAGGTATGAATTATTAATCTTTATCAAAAAGAGAAGAATCTATTTGGGTTTCTTGTCAATTTTAACGTGCCTCTTATTTAAAATGGCATTAAAAGAATCATATTATAATTTTAGTGTCTTTGTGGCTGAACTATTACGATTAAAGAACTAGTCAATATGACTGATAAAATGCCATTTGCAGAAAAGTTTCAGGCTGAATCCGATTATAACCTTGCAGTATGCATATTGGCAAGCGGAAGTAAAGGGAATGCCATATTCGTTGCCAGCGGTTCCACTTCAATACTTGTTGATGCCGGCCTTCCAGGAAACGAAATTGAACGCCGGTTAAAATCAAGAGGACTTTGTCCCGAAGATCTTGACGCCATCCTCGTATCACATGAGCATACCGACCACATTCAGGGTGCAGGCGTTCTTTCACGCCGTTATAACCTGCCGGTTTATATTAACCGTAAAACACAAAAAGCCGCCGCATCACAGCTGGGAAATGTCCATGATTTCAGGAACTTTGAATGTGGTTCAACCTTTATGATAAATGACCTGGCCGTACATCCCTTTTCCATATCTCATGATGCAGAAGATCCGGCCGGCTTTACTGTAGATCAAAACGGGACAAAAATCGGAATTGCAACTGATCTCGGGATTGCAACTTCCATGGTTAAAGAGCATCTTAAAGGGTGCTCTTTATTGATCCTTGAAGCCAATCATGATGCGACCATGCTTACAAACGGTCCCTATCCATGGTTTTTAAAGCAACGTATCAAGGGTAGAACCGGTCATCTTTCCAATGAGGCTTCGAAAAACATTTTAAGGGAGGTGCAACACGATCGGCTCGAACACGTGACACTGGCTCACTTGAGCGAAATAAATAATACCCCTCAAAAAGCTTTAAGCGAAGTCGGCCAGGCAATGACCAATTGCAATGCACAACTTGATGTTGCAGCCCAGGATGAATGCGGGGCGCTGCTCCGTCTCAAATAATTTGGCATCCATTCAAGTGGAGAGACCTTTGAAAAATGTTCAAGGATCTGGTGTGGTGCGGCCGGATTCAAGCGCTTATCGACGAAGCATTGCAAGGAAAAAGGCGTTTACAAAAAATCCTCAGCCGACCTTTTATGGATCTCAAAATTCAAATTTTCTGAACCGATTTAATCTTTGCGAGGGACAGGTTGTATTCCAGGAAGATCTCTTCATTGGTGGTGACCCCCGGTTTGATCCACACACGGCCTATGTATTCCTGGTGGTTGTCGGCAGTAATGCGGCATTTGTATATCCCGGCCGGAAGGATTGCGAAACGCTCGCTAAATATTGTCTTTTGACTTTTTGATGCAATTGATGTATTTTATTTAAACGGACATAAATAAAGCCGGAAAAAACAATAAGAACGTTGGAAGGTATTGGAAGGTGTAATTTTCGATTTCCCACCGTATTCGTATAGATTTCAATCATACAGGAGGAAACAATATGCAAACTGAAAGTATAAAACAAGTAGCTTATCGCTTATTAGATAATTTACCAGAACAAGCGACATGGGATGATTTGATGTATCGGATCTACGTCCGTCAAGCCATTGAAGCAGGATTAAAGGACAGTGATGCTGGTCGAACGGTTGATGTCAAGGAAGTGCGAAAGAGATTTGGATTAAACAAATGAAAGTTCACTGGACAGAGAATGCAATCGAGCATCTTGTCAATATTTATGAATACATCGCCCTCAATTCTCCCACCTATGCCAAAAGGTTTGTGGATAAAGTCACCCGTCGCTCCGAGCAAATCGTCGATCATCCCCTGTCAGGACGTAAAGTGCCGGAATATGACGCCGAAGATATTCGTGAACTGATAGAAAAGCCGTATCGGATTATTTATCGAATAAAGCTGAATCAAATCGACGTGTTAGCGGTCATACATGGCTCACGGCTTTTGCCGGATGATATTTAAATTGTGGTACATCAGCGGCCTCGGGCTTTAGCCCCTTTCATGCAGACAGGATCTTGCGACCGGGCTGATTTTTACCCCCCCCTGATTATGCCATATGGCACAAATATAGGCGGGTTATATCTCCCGCCCAGGTTACGGGTTTACTCTGGAATCCGTCCGCCCCCCAGGGGCTCCCACAAAAATAACAAAGGCGGTTAAAGAAAAAAACCTCAACCGCCTTCTGCAAAGACTGAACAATAAGTCAACTTAAGCTAACCCGTCCCTAATCTTTCTCTGTCAGTTGTCAACGAATATACCAACGAACCCGAATGTCACCAACCGCCTTCCGATTCACTCGAAGCTTACGACCCCTTCGACCCCCTTTGTTTTCCTTTTTCCCGGCTAAACCTACATAAATTGTGGCTTTGAGCGCAGATGAATTTTTACATAGTACAGGCATATTTTTTGTTTATAAGAAGGAATGATGGTGAAATAAAATTAAAATTTAATATGCGATGCTACCGTATTTTATTATTGGCTTGACTAACACTCATTAATGCTAAATAATAAATACAGAATTGAGCTTTTCCTTTAAGAAGAGGATGCTATGCAACAAAACATGACGCCAACTCGCGACCAGGAAAGAATACTTATCCAAAAGATCCGAACACTTTCGCCCGAGAAAATTTCCGAAGTCGAGGATTTTGTGGATTTTCTCAGCCAAAGGGACCAGGACCGCCGGCTGCTTTATGCCAGCAACAAGCTGGCTGAAGATGCATTCGGCAAGATCTGGGACAATCCTGAGGACGAAGTATATGACCGATTATAGTTTTGGGGATATCGTCCTGGTGCCTTTTCCCTTTACCGATCAGAGTACCGTTAAGAAACGGCCTGCCGTTATTGTCAGCTCAAATGCATACAACAAGAAAAAACCCGATATTATCATTATGGCTGTTACTAGTATTGTGTTTCATCATTCTCTTTACAGATACAAATCCACCCCCTCCCTTCCCTCCCCCTTGAAGGGGGAGGGTTAGGGTGGGGGTGATACCATCGTATCAATGTAAAGTTTTTATTGAAACTG
>JAUVVL010000223.1 GCA_030604635.1 Desulfobacteraceae bacterium | reverse complement strand
GCCCTCTCAGCGTAAAGCAACATAATTGAACCTCAGCGTTCTTTGCGACTCTGCGGTGAGTGAATTATAATTATTGACCCTTTTAGGGTCCCAATCAAGCCTCCCCTTTTAGGGGAGGTTATTGACTATCCACCCCGGTACCATCCTGTAGCTGATAATGCAAAGTAAATAGGAATAAACTTAACCCTTTGGGTGGGCAGTTCCTCATAAGGCCGGGTTGAAAAAACGATTCCGCCCGGTGAGTTTTGATAAGACTGTAAAAAAAGATGCAAACTTTTAAGCCGCCCCGAAGAGCCACTTTTGACTTCCACAGGGTGTATCCGCCCGTCAATCACAGCAACGTAATCGACTTCCGCCGAACTGCTTTTGGCCCTTCTCGACCAGTAGTACAAATTCTCCTGCTGAGACAATACGATTTCCTGGCCGACAAACTGCTCAGATAGGGCGCCGCGATATATACCGAGCAAATCAGATTTTTGATATTCAACGTTTACCGGCATCCCGGTAAGATGCCCCATTAATCCGATATCAACCATTTGTGCTTTAAATATTTTAGCCGAGGCCAAGGCCCCCAGGGGAAGGCCGGAAGGATCGGTGGAAGGAATTTTCCTGATCACGCCGGACAGGCAGAGCAAATCAAATGCTTTCTTAAGAGTAGGATTTGCATACCCATCTGCAAGCCTGGCATATTTGATCTGTTGTCCGACACTCCTGGCTACGGTCGTCAATACGCTATTGAGGCAATGTTTGTCTGCCTGGGGACTGTATTTGGCAAAATCGGCTCGATAGGTATCACAAATTCCGGCCTGCACCTCGAAGGACTCCTGGAGTGATCTGGACTCGGCATAGGCTGTTACACTTTCCGGCATTCCGCCTACGAAAAAATACCGGCGAAGTTCTTCGCAAAGAAACTCGTGAACGGCCTGGGGCACAAGCCTAGGAGCACCAAGGACGATTTCGGCAGCTTCATCCTTGCCCGTTGCCAAAAGATATTCCGCAAAACTGAGGGGGTGCAACTGGAGAAACTGCACCCGGCCGACCGGAACGGAGATATCCTTAAAGGCAAATTCAAGCAGGGAGCCGGCGGCTACCACATGAAGCTCGGGCAGTTCTTCGTAAAAGTATCGAAGCGACATTATCGCACGCGGACACTCCTGAATTTCGTCGATGAATAGCAGTGTTTTCCTCGGCTGGATCTTCTGATTCAGCAGAATTTCCAGATCAGCGCGAATCCTGCTGACATCCAAGTCACCTTCAAAAATACGGTGCCAGTTCGGATTGCGCTCCAGGTCCAAAAGCGCCAGGTTTTCAAAATATTTCTCTCCAAACCGTTTCAGCGAATACGTTTTGCCAACCTGTCTAGCACCTCGCAAAATCAGCGGCTTTCGACGCTTACTATTCATCCATTTAACCAGTTTCTGATCTATGAATCTTTTCATTGGTTAACACCCGATCATCAGTTTCTCGTTCTTTTAAATTTACAAGGTTATAATATAGATCTTTTTTTAAAAAAGAAAGGGTTTTTTTGTTTGCAAATCTTTGGTTGCGGGCGTAGCGCCTGTGGCGCAGGCGGAGGAGCGTCCCGAAAGCATTCGTGACTTAAGGAGCGGCTCGAGGAGCCTTGATGCGGGTTGCTAATAATCAATGGCTAATAGCTAATAACTGTTCACTTTTCCGAATCTTGGGGTCGCCCCTTAAATTATAAGTTTCTATCTTAACCTTTAGATTTATTTGGTAAAATTGACTGTATTTCTATTTGCCTGTTTGGTATCAAAGTCATTCAATCACACTGGATACTGGTTGCTTGTAGTAGCACAGCGGAAATCCCGATTTATTGGGGATACTGGATATTTGGACCTCGTTAATTCATCCTTGCCCTTTTGCCGTATTTTTTCTGTTTTTCTTTGACGGTGTACCCTATTTTCTTTTTCGGCTTGCTTTCAACCGTTAATAATTGATCTAAAGTTTCAAACACAATCTGAAATCGCTCTTCAGTAATTTGTTTAAGTTCTTCCAACTCTCTTCGGAGGTCTTTGTTATCAATAAGCGCTTCACGAAGTTTTGTAAATGTCCGCATTATTTGGATATTTACCTGCACAGCCCTTTCGCTCTTCAAGACAGAGGAAAGCATTAGTACACCATGCTCTGAAAAAGCCATGGGTAAATATCTTGCCCCACCCCAACTTGAGGTCGCAAATTGCGACCTCCAATTGTTTAATTCCTCTTTTGTGAGTTCAAACATAAAATCCTCAGGGAATCTTTCAATGTTCCTTCGAACTTGTTCCTTTAAACGTTTTGTTTCCACACCGTAAAGTTCAGCTAAATCTCTGTCCAGTATCACTTTTACATCTCTAATGAGGTATATTTTACTTGCAATTCTCTCGACCGGAACAAGTGTAGTCATTTTCTAGTTCCTTTTTATTCCAAACAATTCATTATCGTGTTGATCGTGTTAATCCTGCTTGAAAAAAACTTCAAGCGATAGATAGGTTAAGCGGCGAAGTTTAACATTTCAAGAGTAACACCTCGATTCAATTCTTTTCGTGCATGCCGGAGTAACGCTTTGTTAACTTCCGATGAAATATATTCTTCTCCGCAGTTATTGCAAATCTCAGCAGGTACACGTTTAAAAACCAGTGTCATTTGATCACGTTCCAAAACGACAGTTGTATAACCTTCCTCGGTAATACCGTTTCGACAGATTGCGCATTTCATTAAAGGAATATGGGTACCCCCTAAAATTATAACCCTAATTGATCGTAAACAAAACGGGAGAAATATTTTATGTGTTTAATTTTATTATGCATTTTGTAGGTTTGAATATGGGGCATCCTCGACTTTCGCTCAATTAGGTTGTCTTTTGAAGATGGTATTGGATCTAGATAGCTCATTCGGCACTATATTTCAAGAATGAAGATTTATCCCGTGAAATTCACGAAGTGACGGCAAGGCCGATTTCACATGGACTTGATCCCTATTTTTTTTAAACGTAGATTCAAATAATAAGTGCAACGTTATTCTTGTTAAGGCTAAGAATTTTTTTGAAATACTATTTAGGTCTCGAAATATGGGATGTTCGTGCAGAACGTGTTTTGTTTCTGCATTCTCTGCCCGAACGTCCCGTATCACATGCGTTTCGTATCACATGTGAAACCGGCTCAGGTTGTAATACTAATTTCAATGATTATTTTATTTAGTTTGCTTAGACCGCATTTCTCAATATCAAATTGTCAAGCGTTAATTCACAATTCAAACTTTAACACCACCACATTTGTTCGGATCTTTACAAAAGAAGATGGAAGATCTTTATGATTTACCGATCCAATTTGACCTCAATGTCCCGAGCCCGTTAGTTGATGTACTTGGGCGTTTTAATATTCCCCTAGGCATGGTGTAGTTGGCCTGGTCAACCATAGAGCCGTTCCCAAAGATTCTATAATTAATCCAGGTGATCGGATTCCTTTGTTCCCCAGAGAATATATTGTGTTTGCTGATTGGAAAGATTTTCGATTTTAATTCACCCATTAACACATTTATGATAGATCATCCCCCCAAAGAGCGAATATAACTGTTCCAAATATACCACATGAAAACGCAACTATAAAATTGGTTGATGGTCCAATCTGCCACAGGAAGGCACCGCCAAAGGCTGCAACTGATACGATAACATCACGCAAGAGGTAATAGAGGCCGAACACGGCTGCTTTACGGTCTTCCGGTGCAAGATCCATAATCAGTGCTTTTCGTGTCGGTTCACCGAACTCTTTAAAACCGCGCAAGATGAATGCGAGCACAAGCCACCCAAAAGACCGGCAAAAGAGAAGCACCAGTGGAAAGAATGTAAAAAACACGAATGTTATGACAACGAAAGGCTTTTTGGTACTCTTGTCAGCTAAATAAGCCACCGGTATATAAACGAGCATGGCTGTCGCCATTTCAATACTTGTTAAAATGCCGAACTGGAAAGCCGTAACCGGTTTTACAATTGTTTTTATACACCACACCACGACAAAAGCATAAGGAATCTGTTCACAAAACCTGACCAGAATATCGGAAATAAGTAATCGTTTAAGTGACGGACTCATGTAGTGTAAAAGCTTCAACGGATTCTTTTCCGGTGCTGAAGATCGCTTACGTTTTGAGGGGTGTGGCGGTTCGTCTTCGATGAGAACCTGCTGCAGGGCTGTTGCCACCAGAGATAACAGAAAGGCACACACAAAGGCCGCCCGGACACCATTACGCTCACCCCACAGACCAATACACAGGCCCCCCAGAATCGGTCCAAGCCCCATGGGAATTCTTCGCACCAGGGAATGCATGGAAACTCCCATGGTTCGCTTATTCATGGGCAAAACTCTGGCAATAAGGCTCATGGTTGCAGGTAAGGAAATTGCCGTCCATGACAGGAAAAACACCGCACCCACTAAAACAGCCTGCCAAGCTGGAATCAGTATGACCACAAGGAATCCGAACATGGCAACGATATTGAAAACAAGCAGAGCTCGTTTGGTGCCGATACGGTCGGAAAGATATCCTCCGGGAAAGGAATAGAGGGCCGACAGCAGATTATCGAGGCCATTGAGAAGGCCGATTGACAAAGCTCCCCCACCGAGGGCGATTAAGTAAATCGGCAAAAATCGCTCGGCCATCCTCTCACCCATACCGACAAGGATAACCATGCACAGAAGGACGACCGTACTTTTTCGCAGACCAAGAAAGTCTGAAATATGCTTCAGGCTGGCCATTGCTTCTATCCTCTAACGAATTCCTTTCGTTTCTATTCACGAAATATTCGTGCTAAGGTTCAGGCACCATAGTGATTGTCAAAGTTACGTTCCTTTACATCAGTTTTCTGCCCCACATTCAAACAGAAAACGTTTTTGACAATTGCTTTAAATAGGAGGTGCAATGGTTACGAGTACTCGCATTTTACTTTTTGCCCGTATGCCATGAGGTTCGCTGATATCCGAAATCAGGACATCCCCCGTATAAGCAGGAAGGTCAATGCTGTCTTTTCCCAAAAATGAACCCTCACCTTCAAGTACAACTATACTCAGCTGGCCTTCGATATCATGAGAATGGATAGGAAGTTCTTGGCCGGCGCTGAAATTGAAGTTCAGAACCTTAAAATAGGGTGAGTCATGAACTAAAAGTCTTTTTAATGCTTTTTCATCGAAACTACTCTCCTTAAACACTTCAATTCGTTTCATCATGGCTGATTTTCCTTTCTATTGTTATTATTAAACCCAAATTTATTAATTACAACTTTTTATGTGCGTATACATTGACTTAAATCAAAAACCGATTCATTGAAATAAGAGAACTGTTTTGTATGATATTTATCATTTATGAAATTTAATTGGTTTAAATGAGATCACACTAAAAATTACCACGATGTGGTATTTTTTTCTTGACACATTGATTCAGGGATGCTGTTTAAAAATTATAAAGCCATTGTTCCTTCCTCTCATCCTATCTCTGGCTTGGGGCGGCTCTTTTTGTGAGGAGCCGCCCTTTTTTACCTTACCCGCAATAAGCCGCCTGCAATATCCCGCGATGCCCTTTCAATGATAGTTCATTGAATTATCCCTTTAAGATTGGGTTTCATCCCCAACCCCAAAAAAAACTTGACAATCATACCACAACGTAGTATTAATATTTGTCACAATGTGGTATTATATTGATAATATTAATAAACGCATAAGATGAAGTTGCCAGGGATCTTTCGTGGACAACAAAGAGTTCT
>JAUVVL010000049.1 GCA_030604635.1 Desulfobacteraceae bacterium | reverse complement strand
TAACATGGTAATCGACTCCCAGATGTGCTATTTTCTTCATGGGCTGACACTCCTTTCATTAATTAATTTTAATTTCGGGTGTGATGATTATATCACATTTTGTGTCAGCCCGTTTCATATTATCTGGATTAAAGATCAACGTCAGAAAGCCGCCAATGTTTACATAAATCTTCAGTATGTACCCACTGACATTGCAAAAAGATTTAGGCGAACATTAAATGAAGCATATAAGGATGGAACAATTATTATCAAACCTGCTTGTAACGATTCAAAGGATCCGTTTGAAATAATCAATGGAAATTTTTTGATGTTATGGCCTCCCCATGCAATAGTTATAACGCACCCTGAAGACCGAAATTTTGGTTCTTTAATTCTCCGTTTTGAAGTTGGAGATTTCAGCTTGCTTCTCGGTGGTGATGCTGGTGGAGATGTTTGGCCTCTTGTTGGCCAAACAGTACTTAAAGCAGATGTTTTCAGGTATCCTCACCACGGTGGAGAGCTTTTTACAGGCAAAAACAGTTGGTCGGCAGACGATCTTATATCGAAAGTGAATCCAGGCTGGATAGTGGTATCCGTGGGTGTAAACAATCCCCATGGCCATCCTTCTGAAGAATTTATTGATGCTCAATCAAGACACCCGAATATACAGGTTCTTTACACAACCGAAGGTAATATCAATTTGCAAATAAAAAGTTCTACCGGACATATAAGAATGAGGGGATAAATGGCAAAGAAAAAAACCGGTAAAAAACCGATTGAGCAGTATGATCACAAGGGGAAAAAGCGGGTCAATAATCCGCCGGTTGGTTTGGTGACATCTGATACCGATAAAGAGACCGGCAAAAGGACGTATGCATATGATCCGTATATCGATCCGTTGTGCATTGTAATTCTTGGTGGATAATAACTTTATGTAATTATCTGATGAAATTGAGGATGCAGGGAACTATTAAATATGGAGCATAAACTATGCAGAAATGGTCTCATCCAGGTGGGAAGTTGAGAGAACTGGGTCCGAAATCCCTGACAGATGCTGAATTACTTTCCATACTGATATCATCGGGAATTAAAGGAAAACCTGCGGAGAAAATAGCGGAAGAGGTTTTGGCAAAGTTCAACTCATTTAAAGGCATGGCTAATCAGCCTCTGGAAAAGTTTCTTGAGATAAAAGGGCTATCCGACGTGAAAATTATCAGGATAGCGGCAGCCTTTGAAATAGCAAACAGAATTGCCAAACAGGTTTTAGAAGAAAATGACAAAGAAAAAGTCTAAGTTGTCGGGCAAAACCGTTAGAGTTTCCAGCCCTTTTGAAAACACAATCCACAAAACAGAGTGGACAGCGACTGCTAAGGCTGCTGAATGGATTAATGGGCTTGTCAAAGAAAAGGTGCTCCCTTTTGGACAGGCTGAAGTTGAGATAATCCAGACTGGAACCCGGAAAAGGGCAGATGTAAGCCTTTTTGAATCACCGCAAAGTTCCAGAACACTGTGTGTCATCGAGTTCAAACCTCCATTTTTCGATTCTTTTGCCGAGGAACTGAAAACCGATGCTCATCAGAAGGCCAATAAGAGAAAAGCAAAATATTTTGCTACTTCCAATTTTCAAAAGCTCATCTGGTTTAAAACAGAAGCGGTCAACCGGATGGCACAAGAATCAGAGCAGATTGCCGGAATTTATGACCTTTCCAGAATAGAAGACCTTGATAGCATTGAAGAGCCACGGTTTAAAAACAGCATTCTCAAGGGATTGGAAAGGTTCCTTTTTGAGCTTTCAGAAGTCTATACTGGCAAGAAAACAGAACCTCTTCTTCCAATTGATGAACTTCTCATCTATCTTCTTCATGAAAAAATTTATCGCCTTTCAAAACACTATAAGGGAATTATAAGAGACAGATTTCATAAAGAACCAAAATTCAGAAAACAGCTTACCAGATGGTTCATCGAACAACAGTGGCATTTCACCGGCCAGGAGAGCGACTTTGAAAAAGCCGCCAGGCAGACCGGTTATCTTTTAACAAATAAAATCTTGTTCTACCAGGTTCTCAAGTCAAAGCAGACTATTCTGGCATCTCTGACCATACCTGATGACCTTGTTGCCGGGGGACAGCTTCAGAAATTGCTCCAATCCTATTTTGACACTGTTATACAACAAATAGATTACGAGACTATCTATTCCACTGATTTCATAGATAAGATTGCCTTCCCGGAACACAAAGAAATTGTTGACGATATTAAAGGAATCGTTGAAATTTTAAAAAGGTACGACTTTTCTAAAATCGGTTTTGACACAATTGGCAGAATCTTTGAGAGACTTATTCCATCCGAAGAGAGGCATAACCTTGGACAGTATTTCACAAGTGCCGATGTTGTGGACATTATCCTGAGATTTTGTCACAGAAAAGATTCAGATAAAGTGATTGATCCATCCTGTGGCGCAGGAACTTTTCTCGTCAGGGCTTATCAGCACAAAAAATTAATGAATAACACAATGTCCCACCAGGATATTCTTGAAACCCTGTGGGGTGTTGATATTGCCAAATTCCCCGCACATCTTTCCATGATCAATCTGGCTATTAACGATTTGGGTGTTACAAAAAATTATCCCAATATTGCTCAAAACGATTTCTTTGACCTTATGGCTGATCAGGGAGGATTCCATCTGCCGGAAAGATGGAGAAGGGTCATCACCAAGACCCTCGGCAAAGAAAAGCGGGAGGTCACCTATCCACGCTGGTTCGACTGCATTGTTGGAAATCCTCCTTACACGAGACAAGAGGAGATGTCAGAGATTACCGGAAAGATTGGATACAAAGATGAAATAATAAACAAGGCCCTTCATATGGGCACAAGAAAGCTGGCGACAATCTCCAAAAGGGCCGGGATACATGCCTATTTCTTTGTCCACGGCACCAAGTTCCTAAAAAATGGAGGGAGATTTGGCTTTATTGTTTCCAACTCGTGGATGGATGTGGATTACGGCAAGGGACTTCAGGAACTTTTTTTAAATAACTACAAAATTATTGCCATTATCGAATCCAAAGTGGAAAGGTGGTTTGAAGATGCTGATATTAATACCTGTATTATTGTTCTGGAAAAATGTAATGATGCCAAGGAAAGAAATGAAAACCTGGTAAGGTTTGTCTATCTATCCAAGCCGTTACGGCACTTCATTCCTCCAGCTCAGGACATCTGGGAAAAACAGAAAGAGCGTCTCCACGCAATAGATAAGCTTATAAAAACCATCTTTTTTCACGATGAGTTCTACCAGACGGATGACTTCAGAATCTTTCCAAAAAAGCAGAAAGAGTTGTGGGAGGAAGGTTTTAATAAAGAGACAGGAAAATATGAGGGAGCAAAATGGGGAAAATATTTAAGAGCACCGGAAATATTTTTTAAGATACTTGATAAGGGCAAAGGAAAGTTGGTGCCCTTGAAGGACGTGGCAGATGTGAGGCGTGGGTTTACCACTGGAGCCAACAAGTTTTTCTATTTAACCGAAGAGGAAATTCAGACTAAGGGAATAGAAAAAGAGTTCTGGATGCATGAGGATGAGAAAGGGGATTGGGTGCCAAATAATATTATAGTAAGCCCGAGAGAAGGAAAACAGGTTGTTTTGGGGCCTGACTTTTTGAGTAAGGTCGTTCTTTTTGTGCCTAAAACCAAAAGCGATTTAAGAAGAAAAAAAATATTAACTCACATAAGAAGTGGAGAGCGAAGAGGATTTCACAAAAGGCCTACGTGTAGTTCCAGGAAAATCTGGTATAAGTTGGAAAAGAGGGAGCCATGGCCGATCCTGCACCCTATGATCCACAATGAAAGACAGGTGGTCTTGTTTAACAAATATGGGGTGCAGGTAGATCATAATCTTTTTGAAATAAAACCTAAAAACGATGAAAATACTACTGGTATTCTGTGTTTTTTCCTTTCTACAGTAGGAATGTTGCTCAAAGAATTTGGGGGAAGGACTAATCTTGGGCAGGGCGCACTGAAAACCGAAGGTATTGATATAGAAAAACTTTTAGTGCTGAAAGATTTCCCCAAGAAGAACAGAAATGCTTTAAATAAATTTTTAGAAAAAACCCCCACAATGGAGATCCAATCGATATTCAATGAGGTTGGCGCTTTTCCTGAAGAAATATCTTTAGAAAAGATAAGGCCTGACCGCCGTGCTTTAGACAAGATTATAATGGGGGATATATTCGGCCTTACAGATGACGATCAGCTTGAAGTATACAAGGCGGTAGTTGATCTGGTGAAATCAAGGATTGATAAGGCTAAGAGTGTTAAAAAGAAAGGAAAAATTAAAGAAGGTGTGGATATTGAGCAGCTCTCAAGAGTTATTATGGATAAGATAGGAAAGGGAACTTACCGGAAGTTTTACGAAGAAAAGGTTCTGAGTCGTAAAGAATTAAAAGAGGTTAAACTTTTTTCACCGGTAAAAAAGCCTGTTATCAGTATTGGTCTATTTGGATGTGAGATAGTGGCAGGGAAACAAAGAATTCAATGTGTAAACGAAGAAGAAGCAAGGTATCTGAAGGTGTGGCTTGATGCAGGGCTAACAGAGGAAGTTAAAGCGCCAACCGATGAAAAATATCTGAAACATATTCTCCCAGAACTTGAAGAACTACATACAAATATTTCCAGAATTATTTCTGAACATCTTGAGTCCATTACCAGTCAAAAATTGCGCAACCAAATTATTCATCATTTACAGCGAAAGTTGTTTGGGTGGTAAATCGGTTTGAATGGAGTTCAAATTAATCTTCCTGATGATGAAAATTATTACCCCCATCAAGAAGCTTTGGAATGGCATAAAAAAAGAAGTTTTTAATAAATTTTCGTTATGATAAAGCATAGAAAATTCTTAGAGCTGTCATTTTAATACCAAAACATGGTTTTTTACGAGGTGAAAAAGGGCCAATGCTTTAGCGCATTTAATGTAAATACAATTACATAGCTTGGCCCGCCGCTGATTTTACTTAGAGTTATGCCTATATTTCTTTAAAGCACGGGAGAATATAGGGGACATTATGTTGCACATAAGTTGCCAACTTCACATTGTGCGCAAATCTGTCAATAACGAAGACACAACCCCGTTGTCTTACGTAAAAAACGAATGGTTCTTTTCTTGATTTATTCATATTCTAATGATAAAAATTCACATATTCCATTTAGTAAGCTACAATGAAAGGAGTTTTCCAAAATGGGTAAAAAGGAAGATAGAAAAAAAGCTTTAAAAGAATGGTTTAAGGAACAAGACAAATGGAAGACTATAAAGGAAATTTCGAAAGATCCAAGCATTCCATACATTCCATATAGTACACTTAAGAAATATTTCAGTTTAGGTAGAATGCCTTCTCTACAAAATCGTGAAAAGCTTTATCGGATCACCAAACTTAAATGCTTTGAATCTGAAGAAAGAAAACCAACCGAACCTATATCAATTCAAATTGAACCCGAGGTTGAAAAACCAATCCCATTTCCTCCTAGGACTATGGTGCAAACGATCGTGCCTTCGTTAGATAATTTATTGAAAAAAATAGGCGATGATGTTGTGCAACGTAATAAAATTAAAGATTCTATACGACGTCTGAGAGAAGCTTGGTCTAATGATAATTTTGATGCTGTTGGCCGAGTAATATCTAGCAAAAACATGCAGAGTCTTCCCAGGTTTTACCCAGAAGGTGAAATCATGGTAGAAAAAATAAAGATTTGTTTAGAACTAGGGATGGATGAAAAGATCAATAGAATCGAAATGCAACTTAAGAAGTATTGTGGCGATAGTAAGATTAAATTACATGGGAGATCTCCAAAATATATTATTGATCATCTTATTAATGTTGAATTTAACCGCAAAAAAAATACAGCTAAAGTGGGAAATGTATATTTGCAAAGCCTGGATTGGGGAAAAATCCAAGAGGGCATTGAAGAAGAACGGAAAAGAGTGTGGGGAAGACCTTTTGATTATTCTAAATTCTATGATGATGTAATTCTCTTTTATGAAAAAATTGCTGATTATGTGCGTAATCCCACAGGATGGGTTCGCTTGGCGGATATCTATCGATCGTTAAAAACCGAGATTGCAAAACGGAATCCTGATTGGAAGTCAAAGAAAAGATTAGTGGCCTATTATAAAGATGAGTTTAGCGCAGATCTTTCTAACTCATGGAAGGCTCAGAATAGTGACGATAGGACTGATCGACAGTTTGAGTTTAGTGCAATTCGTGATCCAAGGCTTGCTTTTAAAGTAATACTCCCTGACGGGTCTACTGCTTCTTATGGTTTTATCCGCCCCAAAAGACGTTAGATAATCTCCAATAGTTGAGAACGGTTAAGTAAAATGGAAAAACATTTTGAAAACTTAAGAAAATACCTTCGTGAGGAATTTAAAAGAATACCCCATCCTTTTGATCCTACAGATTCCTCAAAAACCCATCAGTTTGAAGATATAGAAGAAATTGTCGAGGTTTTTCTTAAACTATTAGAGTTTGATTGTTCAGAAGAGCGGCTACAGGCAATTGCTGCTGATTTTATTGGTGCATTTGATGCGTTTAATAACGCAAAATATACTGAAACAGGTAAGAGGAGTTCCGCTGTTGAAAAGATGGTAATGAGGTTTGAGCCTTTTTTAAAGAAACTCGCTTATTATAAGTATCCTGGAAAGGATGTTTGGCACCAAAGCTTTAGTAAGACAGGCTTATTAAAAGATAAAGTTATTATTCCCTTCAAGTCGGACATTAACCGGAAGCAATTGAATTATTGGCGGGAACAATTAGTTTGTGAGGCCGTTATTCGGGATACTTTTCAATTGCGGCACCCTGCTGCGCATGAAGCTTGGAAAAGAAAATCCACAGATGTGGACAGATATGCAAGATCAGTTTTGGCTTCATATCTTTTTGTGGTTTCAGATGAAGAAAATCTGCGTTTAATCAGAAATCTGGGTAGGGGAGAAATTACTCCAGAAATTGGTAAAAATATTATTAGTTGTCTATCTAAAGGCGTCCCAGCTGACGAAGAAGTTAGGCTATTTAATGTGGGTAGAGAACCACTCATTGAATACTTTGAGAAAAAACTTCAAGAGGTTAAGGAAGCGGGGATTTCTGATGTCAAATTTATTAGTGCAGGCTATGGTGAGGGGAAAACCCATTTTATTGATCTAATCCGGAAAATTGCATTTGACCTTAATTTTGTCGTATCAAAAGTAGATTTACATCGCCGACATGTCCCCTTTGATAAGTTTGAGCTGGTTTATCAGCAAATGATGCAGAAGCTTGAAACCCATGAAAATAGACCAAATGGACTCGAAAAAATTTTACAACACTGGGCTTCAACTAATTTAGACAAAACTGATAACGAACTTTTTCTAATCTTCCAACAGATTCCTATAAATTACCCGGATCTTAGAACTGCTTTGCTCCAATATGCAATAAACCATAATAATAATTCGCACTTTAAATGTAATGAGCTGATAGGATGGTTTTATGGAGATAAGACCAATGCAGCCTTTCGCAGGGAATATCGTATAAATCACCCTATTGGCCCTACCAACGTTTCAGACATACTTCACGATCTCGTTTCGTTCTTCAGGCATCTTGGATATAGCGGTTTTGTTGTAATTCTCGATGAAACAGAAGCCATTACACACCTAACCCGTATCAGTAATAGAGACCTTGCCAATGAAAATATTAGACGTATAATTGACAATCCCAAAAGTACAAAGGGGTTTTATTGTGTATTTACATCAACTCCTTCTTTCTTGAGTGGAGACCATGAAAGGGGAGCACAAACTTATGATGCCCTTTGGAGAAGAATTCGGGATCCATTCGCTGGATTTAAGAGAGCCTCTCTTGATTCTGTGATAATTGAGCTTCCTGAGTTAACTGAAAAAGAATTATGCAACTTGGGTTTAAAACTAAAAGAAATTTTTGAAATAACAGAAGGCAAACCCATTCCCCAAATAAGACAGATTCATATGCAAGCATTGGCAAATTACATCAAAACAAGGGCTGGTGGAAGGGTAGCTACTTTCGTGAGAAGTACAGTTAACATATTACAAGAATCAGTTGCAAAAGGCGACAATTTTGACTTTAATGACTCATATGAATTTATCACTGGTAAGGTGATTCAAGAAGAGAGAAAAACAAAAGAAGCCGCTGATTGAATTTTACTTATCAATGCAAGAAAATGACAAAATTTTAAAAGAAATAATACAACAAGCTGTAAGTAGGGGTTATTTTGCAATAGACGAATATCCAGGACTTAGACTAACTATACAGCAGTTCAAGGATCTTGGTCAAAATTTAACCCAAAAAGGCATACCTATCCATTCCTACCAACAGGATAAATCTCTTAACAAAACACAGGCAATAGACATCATTAATTCTCTACGGAAAGGTGTCGTTCCTTCCACCAATTTAGACAACTTTACAGTGGGTCGGAACGATTTACTATCAAAAGTCAACAAAAATCTGCAAGAAGTGGGTTATGACAAGTCTATTGTGAGGTTTATTAATGCAGACCTTGGACAAGGGAAAACTCATTTACTATATCTCTTGAGAGAATTCGCGTTTGAGCAAGGTTTTGCGGTAAGCCTTGTAACACTCAATCAACAAGAATCTCCCCTACATAAATTTCTGGAAGTTTATCACAAAATCATGTGGGGAATTAGAACTAAAGAACAAACAGCCCGCCCGGCTCTAGATAATATTTTAGACAGGTGGCTAAACTTGATGAGGGACAAAAGCCCCGAGCAAGTAAAACGATTGATACAACGTATCCCGGATAATGTAAAAAACGTACTTGTTGCTTACCATACTGTTACTAATCCGATAAGTCCTAATAGATTCGATCAGCAAAAGATACTGAAATTTCTTTCCGGAGAGAAGATATATGTTAAAGATTTGAAGAGGATGCAGATTGATCTGAGGATTACGGAAAATAATGCCCTTCCCATGCTAGGAATCATGGCCGAACTTTTCCGTCATCTCGGTTTTAAAGGCATTGTTGTTTTTTTTGACGAGGCAGAAGCCATTCATTCACTTTCGTATTATAGTCATCAGGAAAAAGCCTATAAAAACTTGTTGCAAATTATTGACCAATCAAGACAGTTCCCCTCCTGCTATTTTGTTTATTCAACCACTCCTTCTTTTTTTGATAACTATTTTTCATTTTGGCCTCGCAATCAAAAGATTAATGCAGACGATATTTATGAATTAACACCATTGACCAAGGATGAATTGTATGACTTGGCTAAAAAAATCTTTGCCATTCATTGTTCTGCTTACACCTGGAAACCTAGTAGTAAAATTGAGCCATCCTTGAAAAAAATCTCAGATGTTGGTAGCAGCAAGCGTGTAGGAGATTTTGTTAGGGGTATTGTGTCATTTTTTGACGAGAAAAAAAATGAATATAGAAGATAATTTTCAAAAAGTTCTGGCGGACGAGTTAGGTTTAGAAGCGGATCAAGAGAAACATCCAACTCTGAGGTTAGTAGAGGAGGCCTTTTTTGGCCAACATTATCAACAAAAAACTGAGATTCAGAAAAAAACGATCGATCCGATATTTTTAGGAAGCAACGCACTTATTATTTCCGCCACTGCTAGTGGAAAAACAGAAGCTGCAATTGTCCCCGTCATTGCTCAAATTATCTCTGCAAGAAGAAAATTTATCTGTGCCTATTTAGCACCAACAAAAGCCCTCCTTAATGATCTAATCCGTCGCTTAAGCCCATACCTTGATCATCTTATGGTCCCTTTTGCAATAAGGCATGGTGATCGTAAAATAATGCCAAAAGTCTTCAATATTTTGTTCACCACTCCCGAATCATTTGATGTCTTGTTAGGTCGAGATGAAGAGTTTCTAAACCAGATTAGATTTATAATCATTGATGAAGTCCACCAACTATTCAATTCTCCTCGGGGAATTCACACGCTTCTGCTTTTGGAGAGGCTGAAGAAAAAAACCTCAAATTTCTTGCAAAGAATTGCGCTCTCAGCCACTGTTTCCCAACCAGAAGATTTAGCAAAGTGGCTACAAGGAAGTGATTCTCCAATCGAAATATATTCTATTGATGAACACCGGACTATAAGACCCAAACTGTTTTGGATTAGTAGTGCTCACTCCATAATTGAGATAGTTAGGGCTGCATCTTTTAAGAAAATGCTTGTATTTGCTAATACCCGTCGTCGCTGTGAAGATACTTTTTTATCACTTAAGGCCTGTGACCCATATAAAGTCTATGTCCATTATTCAAGCTTAGAAAAAGAAGATCGTGAGTTCGTCGAGACGGGCTTTAAACAATCTGAATTTGCTATCTGTGTAGCCACTAGCACCCTTGAAATAGGTGTTGATATTGGTTCAGTCAATCTTGTTGTCTTTGCTGACCCACCTCAGAGTGTAGGCAGTTTTCTTCAGCGTTCCGGACGTGGGGGGCGTCGTTCTGAATCAATAGATATTTTTATGTTATCTGGTTCAGTCAAAAATTCACTCCATTTTGGTGCCTTAGCATCTTTGGCCAACCAAAACAACATTGAGAATGTTCCACCGAGCAAATTTTATAGTGTAATAGTTCAACAGATTTTTTCATACATTGCAGGCAAACAAAATCATCGTTTGATAGAAGAGGAAATGTTTCAATTGTGCCGATGTTTTAATTGGATCACAGAGGCAGATATCACTGCCATTTTGGAGAATCTTTTGAAAAAAGGGTATCTGTCATATGACCAAAATTGGAAAAGCTATCAGATGGATAGCAAACTTGCTATCAAATATAACCGAGGCGAGATCTATACAAATATCGTTTCCGGTAATCCAGGCATAGAAGTATTTTTAGACAATCGCAAGCTTGCAACTATCCCTCTGCACCATAATATACAAGTAGGGGAAATTTTTCTATTTGCGGGAAGATTCTGGAAAATCATTAGAATCACAGACTCCGCACTCTTTGTAGTTGCTACTAAACGAATATCAGATCCTATTCTCCCTCGTTGGGGTGGCAGTGGTCTGCCAGTTAGTTCATTATTAGCAGAAGAGATGAGAAATGTTCTATTGAACAACCTGAGTATCTTAAACATGATAGCGGAAAATGGTGCCAAGCAAAAGTTAGTAACTGTTGTTAAATCCCTTCCAAAAAAAGTGATGAAAGACAATATCATTCAAGAGGAACGTAATAACAGACTGATTTATTATACATTTGGTGGGACTATTGTAAAATTTATCCTCAAAATAATTTTTAGTAAGAGCCATCACAACTCTGGTCTCAGAATTAATAGCAATGACCTTGCATTAGTTTCAAATTGTAGGCTTGATTTTAGCTCCATACCTAATGCCACTGACTTGGTCTATTACATTGTTTGTAAAAACTGGCGACTTTTTAAGCCCTTAATCCCAGTTTCTGAAAATTTTCATCTTCTGCCTGTGTATCTACAGCGAGAGGAGATTTTGTCTCAACTTGTTGATGATCAAGTTTTGGCTAACGTGATAAGTTATTCTTCAAAAAGAATGGTAAAAGCAAAATTAGGATTGATAACTACTTGAAATAGGGGGGCATATAGGTCGCGGTAGGAAAGTAGGGGGATGCTCTTTAGTTTTACAGTTTTGAAATAATTCATTGATGTAGTTCGATGTTCTAACTTGATTATATAGGAATTTCCATTTTTCAGATAGGATATACAGCAAACTCAGGAACGTAATTGACTACATTGAATAAGTTTGATGGGACGTAGCACGAGCATAGCACGGGGAAACTCGGGAACGCCTATGAAATTATGTTTTATCAGTGCGTTTAGGTTAGGTCAAGCAGGGGGTCAAGTCTGCTCTTGACTCTTACTGAACGGGAAGTCCGGGACGTTGTTGACTATGTTGAATAACTATAACATCATGAAAGGAATTGTCGGCTTGAGGTAATTCAGATCTTGAATCGTAAATTTCCACTCCTGTATGATATGAGTAAATCCTTATTCCAAAAAAAAATCAAAGAAGAAATTCCATGTTAACATATTTATCAAGCAACATTTGGGCATCGCCTGCGCAGACGCTGGTCAAGACAGTTAATGTGGATATTCCTCTTGTGTATAGTTGTGAATATTTACAAATATTGAAAGAAGAGTAATGAAGAAAAAGGAATTAAAGGAGCTTATTGAACAAGGCGAGGGTTATTTTGTCGAATTTAAAGAACAGATCGGGGTAAGTCTCGATAAAGAGATGGTTGCTTTTGCAAACGCCTCTGGGGGAAAGATTGTCATAGGGGTGACGGATAGAGGTAAAATTATCGGATGCACAACCGACAATACAGTACGATCTAAAATTCAGGATATTGCCAATAACTGTGATCCCCGGATTCCGATACATATCGAAACAGTGCGGTACGAAGGCGTAAAACTGCTTGTTGTTTCAGTAGATGAAAGTTTCGATAAGCCTGTGCGTTGTTCAAAGGGTTTCTTTTTAAGAGAGGGGCCTAATTCTCAGAAATTGACAAGAAATGAAATATTAACACTTGCTGCTGGCGCCGGGAAATTCAAATTTGATATGCAGCCATGCAGAAGTTTCAATTATCCTGAAGATTTTAAGGACACAAAATGGCGCCATTTTTTAGATAAAACAGGAATTGCTCCTCCTGAAAACAGTGAAGATTTACTGACAAATTTAGGCTTTGCAGAAGATAAAGCAGGATTTCGGATTACAAATGCCGGAGCGCTTTTTTTCGGCAAGAATATTGAAACCTATATTCGTCACAGTTTCATTACCTGTGTTCTTTTTAAGGGTACTACAAAAACCAAGATACTTGACCGGAAGGATTTTAAATCTGATTTGCTTTCCAACTATGAAAATGCGTTTCGTTTTCTGCAACAGCATCTCAAAATTGAATACTTGATTGAAGGTGGAGGACCTCGAAAAGAAATTCCGGAAATTCCACTGGAAGTTCTGCGTGAAGCGCTTGTAAATGCGATTGTTCACAGAGATTACTTTGAAGAAGGGGCAGGGATCCTTGTTGAAGTCTATGATGACAGTGTTGAAATAACAAATCCTGGCCGACTTCTCTTCGACAGCAGTAAATTCGGAAAGCTCAGTGTGGCGCGAAATCCCATATTATTCGATGCCTTTCACAGACTTGGAATAACGGAAAAGATCGGTTCCGGCATCAACAGGATGCGGCAGGCTATGGCTGCAAGGAACATTGAGGTTGAATTTGATACAGGGGATTTTTTTATTGTCACTCTGGCAAGGCCGGAAACTACACAAAAAGAAGTTACCCCCCATGTTACCCCCCAAGTTACCCCCCAAGCTTTGAGTGATGTTGAATTGAGGATATTAGGATTTTGCCATGAAGAGAGATCAGCTTCAGAGATCATAAATTTCACAGGAATGAATCCGGATTATATCCGGAAAGATATCATTCCCAAATTGATTGAAAAGGACTTTTTGGTTTTAACAATACCGGATAAACCGAGAAGCCCTCACCAAAAGTATATCCTCACAGAAGCGGGAATGAAACATGTCAAAACAATGTAGAATCAGAGCAAGAAAACTTGGGCGGACTTGCGGAACGTACATTAGTTTATAAGTTGACGTGGTAATTGAACTGAAGAACGGTGCCGGCGCTTGAATTGTGAATTAATGCTTGGCAATTAAGCCACTATCATAAAATAGGGGATGTCCGTGAAATTTTAACCCTTTTGTTATGGAGTGGGATTTTCGAACTCTAACAAGTATGAATAACAAACCGCTTGCAGGAGTTGCCCAAAAAACCGGATTGGGTCCGGATTCGGATCAGGCCCGCTGGGCTATACGCGAAATCAAGGCCTTTCTCTACTCCTATCGGAAATGGGTCCACAGTCTGGTGATGTTCGGCAGTTACGCCTTATGGCAGGCAGGACGCCATTCCGACGTCGATTTTTTAGTCCTGCTGAAAAAAGGTGAACAGGTCAGAAAGATTAAAAGAATTCTATTTTATTTCAAGCTTAACGATAGAAGTAACAGGGAAAGCAATGAGATTTGGGGTCGGGCCACGCTAATTGTCTGTAAATTTGGGGGAAAAGCTCCAAGAATAGCCGTTTTTTGGTCTTGAACATACCATTTTGGGTGCAAAATAACAGCTCTAAGGATTTTTTTAAAAATTATATTAGCTTAAAAGGTCCTTTTTGGGGTCAAAAAGAGTCGTTAAGACGATTTTAAGCTTCATTTACTGTTATTATAGTTGGCTACCGTGGCCCGACCCCAAATCAGAAACACAGGCCAAAATGCATAATAAGAAACTGGAGTTTTGAATCGGTTTATAAACATAAGGATTTGCTTATGAATATAGACGTTTATTGTGACGAGACATATCCGGATCTGTTTTCTTCACAAAAACCACAAGCGAATTATCTTGTAATCGGCAGTCTATGGCTGCAAAGCCAAGATAGGGATATCTATAAGAAGGCCATCCATTCCCTGCGTGACAGATATCGTGTGGGCGGTGAATTCAAATGGACCAAATTGTCACCTTCCAAAGCGGGATTTTATAAGGCCCTGACAACATGGTTCCATGAGCAAGGAGAAAACCTGAGGTTCCGGTGCATTACTATTGACCACCGGGAAGTAAGCCTGATCCAATTCCATCAAAATGACCAGGAACTGGGTTTTTATAAATTTTATTATCAGATGATCCACCACTGGATTCACCCTTTTAATGAATATCGGATCTACTGCGATTATAAGCACAACCGACTTCGGGACCGCCTGCATACACTCAAAAATTGTTTGAACAATGCCAATTTGGCAGCGGCTATCGCAACCGTTCAATCCGTGCGATCCAGGGAGTCGGTATTGCTTCAGTTATCAGATTTGCTGGTAGGAATAGCCTCGGCACGCTTGAATGGTCGCCTGAAGCAAGGCAGCGCCAAAGAGGAGGTTGTTCTGCACCTTGAAGGATTGTTGGGCCGCAAAATCGCATCAACGCCCCTTTCTGAAAAAAAATTCAATGTGTTCAAAATCAATCTGCAAGGAGGCTGGTAATTTGGCTTATCCGCCTCTTGTGCAATGCGAAACCGTTGATAAATATCGTGCCCATTATGAACGGGTTTACTGCCGGCAACCCATCACTACCTTTGACGGGATTGCCGTAAGATTTCGGAAGAGCCGCTTTAATCATTGTTTTTACGAGAGCACCCGACGCAATCAGGTAAAAGACCTATTTTCCATTCAACGGGCGGAACGCATCGACTGGATCAAGGCGGCCTTACAGGATCCGGATGCCGAGCTTTATGTGGGCTGGGATAGAACAAGGAAACGTTACGATCGAAACCATCGGGTAACCCTGGTAGTTGGCAATTATGTTGTCGTGATTCGGCTGAGCAGTATGAAAAGTGCCCAGTTTGTCACGGCCTTTGTGGCAGACTCCCCTTCCACCCTTCAAAAAATAAAAAGGAACCCGAAATGGGGTTCCCTCTGAATAAAAAAACCGCTGATTTGCCAGGCGGGCTCAGCGGAAGCCTTTGCAAGTTCTTCTGCCACTGGCAGAGAACAATATAATTATAGCGCATATTGAACTCCTGTCAAGGTAATTTTACGGGATTTGGGGATTTGGGGTTGGGCCACGCTAAGTGTCTGAAAAGTTGGTGGAAAAAGCTCCAAGAATAGCCGTTTTTTGGTCTTGAACATACCATTTTGGGTGCAAAATATAAGGTCTAAGTTTTTTTTAAAAATTATATTAGCTTAAAAGGTCCTTTTTGGGGTCAAAAAGAGTTGTTTAAGAAGATTTTAGGGCCTATTATAGGCTTCTTTTGCTGTTATTATAGTTGGTTACCGTGGCCCGACCCCAAAACACAAAACATTGATAAGGACAAAAGGATTCTAAGCTTATGGGGCTTCTCAAAATATTTTTCAATCAAGATCCTGAAAAGACTGAGCAGAGGGGTGATGCCTTTTTAAAGGCCTTCGATTGGGGCAGGGCGAAGCTTGAATTCGAAAAGGCCCTGAACGCATTGGAAAAAACATCGTCTGATGATGCTTCAGAAACAAGGCTTCGGGATAAACTGGTTCAGGCCAAAAGGGCCCTG
>JAUVVL010000182.1 GCA_030604635.1 Desulfobacteraceae bacterium | reverse complement strand
ATCCTCAAAATACTCAATGTATTCGTGCCTGCCCCGTAGGTCCGGAAGATCGTACGGGGTGGTTAAAATTTTCGCCTTCCTTGAACTTGAATCCCGCTTTAGCGGGAAGCATTTTTCAAAGGTCTCGGTCTGTTGTTCCATGTATTTCAGGATTTGACATCTATCGTTAATATATGGTAATGACACAGTTACGATATTAAATCAGCAATGCCCCCGTCTATCCGGCATTGTAGCATAGCAGGACTAAGCCCAATATGTTATTGACCTATTTGATGGAATAAAATGTATATAATCTAGCCACTCTTGATAATAAAGACTTTCACAACGTCATTAATATCAAGGCGTAATAAACCCTAACGTTGCATAAACAACGCGCCAACAAGAAGTAAAATAACATGAAATATCAATTGTTTTCGACTGATTTTTTCCATGTTTCTGGAATTCACTACTGGTGCAATCCTGGTCATTACAGAGAATCGACCCGTTGTTTACCCTTCCCGCCTCGGCGGGATCATGCAGTATCTCCCCGTTGACACGGGATCTTCGACCTGCGCTTGTCCGCCTCTGGTGAGTTGCAAAGGGTTTGCAATCCCGCTGTAGCGGGATGGCTGCACACTTGGCGCTTTGGGTCTCCGGCACGCTCGACTTTTGCAACGATAGGGTAAAGTCTGAGTCTGAACAAACAAGAAGGACTGGAACAGGGCAAAGCGTGGCGGCTTTAGAAAAAATTTTGAACCATTTTGAGCCATAAGGAATGATAATATGAAGAAGATATTGGTAGTTGATAACGATCGGATTATGCGGAAATTCATGACAAAACTACTTGAAAAGGAGGGACATCAAGTAGTTACAGCAGAAGATGGCCTTAATGCGCTTGATATTTTGAATACCTATACGCCTGAGATCATCTTTGTTGACATCGTAATGCCCAATATCGATGGAAAGGCACTATGCGGAATCATTAGAGACATGCAGAAATTTAATGATACTTACCTGGTTATTCTTTCCGCCATTGCTGCCGAAGAGAAGATAGATTTTGTTCAATTGGGGGTAAATGCGTGTGTTGCCAAGGGACCATTTAACGAAATGGCTCAAAACGTCCTTGCCATTCTCGATCAACCTGATCTTGCATCTTCGGAAATCTTATCTGAAGAAGTTGTCGGAATTAAAAGTATTTATCCACGCGGAATTACGGAGGAGTTACTGACAGCCAAAAGACATTTTGAAATCATATTAGAGAGAATGTCTGAAGGAATTTTAGAAATTAATTCAGAGGGAAGAGTTGTTTATGCCAATCCGTTTGCTCTTTCACTGATCAATATACCTGAGGAAAAGTTGTTAGGCTCCCATTTTTTTGACGTGTTTTCCGGGAATGACCGCCAACGGGTTTGTGATCTTATGGAAATAACGGATGACAAACCAAAAACAATAACCGAAGACTCTCCTTTGCGTTTGAATAGAAATAAAGTTGCTCTAAATATTCTGTCTCTTGATAAAGATGGATTTGCTTCCTTGATTATTCTAAATGACGTAAGTGAGCGCAAACGTATGGAATACCAATTGCAACAATCTCAGAAGATGGAAGCCATAGGAACCTTGGCAAGTGGCATTGCTCATGACTTTAATAACCTGCTCATGGGAATACAAGGTTGGGCATCTTTGATGTTAATTGATACAGATTCCTCTCATCCCAATTTTGAATATATCGAAGGAATAGAGAGAATTATTAAAAATGCGGCAGAGATCACCAAACAACTCTTAGGCTTAGCGAGGGAAGGAAAATATGAGGTAAAGCCGACCGATCTAAATGAACTCATCAAAAGTCAAAATCTTATGTTTGGTCGCACCAGGAAAGAGATTAATATTAGGGATAAATATGAAGAGAATCTTTGGGTATCAGAGGTCGATCAGAGCCAGATAAAACAGGTGCTATTGAATCTTTATATCAATGCCTGGCAGGCAATGCCTGGTGGTGGAGATCTCTATATCCAAACAGAAAATGTAATGCTTTATGAAGATTACATTAAGCCCTATAAAGCAGAGCCCGGGAAATATGTGAAAATCTCTGTTGCTGATACCGGGATGGGTATGGATGAGGCAACCCAACAAAGAATATTTGACCCATTCTATACAACCAAGGAAATTGGTATGAGTACAGGGTTAGGATTGGCCTCTGCTTATGGTATCATCAAGAATCATGGTGGCTTTATCAATGTTTACAGTGAAAAAGGTGAGGGCACGACATTCGACATCTATCTGCCGGCCTCTGAAAAAGAGGTCTTAGAAGATAAGAAGTTGATTGAAGAGCTATTGAAAGGTGATGAGACAGTTCTTCTCGTAGATGATGAAGATATGATTATTGATGTGGGTGAACGGTTGTTGGGGAAACTGGGATATAAGGTTTTGATAGCCAGAAGTGGAAAGGATGCCATAAAGATCTACAAAGCCAAAAAGGATTACATTGATATGGTTATCCTAGATATCATTATGCATGATATGAACGGTGGAGATATCTATGACAAACTGAAAGAGATCAATCCAGCAATAAAGGTCCTTCTTTCAAGTGGATACAGCATCAATGGCCAGGCAACCGGGATATTGGAACGGGGTTGTGATGGTTTTATGCAGAAGCCTTTTAATGTTAGGGATCTGTCACAAAAAATACGGGGGATTTTGGACAAAGCTTAAAAGGGCTTCTGTCCCTATTCTTCATCCCTTTCCAGCATGACTGTTTCGCCAAACGGAGCCTGGTCATGCAAGAGGAATCGGAATTCATAAACAGCAAAATGGATTTTATCACCGCTTTTCAATCTAACCGGCTCATTCTCCTTGATTTCCTTGTAATTTAGACGTGTTCTATTGGTGCTTCTGTGGTCCTCTATGTAAAAATAGCCATTTTTGTATTCAATTGTGGCATGCAGACTGGATACGGATTCTTTAGGAATTACAATATCATTGCCGGAATCACGGCCGATACTCACGGACTCTTTGTTCAGAGGCAATGACAGGGAATCCTTTGTGGTGATATTTTCGGCGTCTATCAGTTCGGCCTTAAATACCGGGTGGTCTGGTGGAAGAGAGGCTTTTGCCCTGCCTTGATATACATCAGCTTTGACTTGCTTATCCGATTTGCCCTTAAAGATCATCACAAAGACAATTAGTCCCAGGGTAATAATGACGATCCCGTTTAAGATAAGTGGCAACAGGGCGATTTTCTTTTTAGCAGGCTCACCTTCAACAGTTGGTGCCGAGCTTGGTGTCACTTTTTGCACTTCGGGTTCCACAGGTTTTTCTGTAGCAGGAATCAAAGGCTCTATTTTAGCCGGCGGTTTGGTGATTACCTCATTGACCCTTTTAAAGACACCCGGAATATCCTCAGCACTGTATGCCCTGAAATATTCTCCATTTGTCTTGGAAGCCAGTGTCTGGATAAGGCGAAAATCTGCTTTATCAGTAAATGCAATACCGAAAATTTGAATCCCTGCCTTTTTGCTCACCTGACTTAGATCCTCCCTCAGCCATTTTTCCTTTTCAAGATCCCGTACTTTGTCGCCGGTATCGACAATCCCGTCGGTTAATAAGACGATTACTTTCCGGGCCTCTTTTCTGCCACGTGTCTTGAGTTCATAAATGGCTCTTTCAACCCCTGCCGGAGTATTGGTAAACTTCCCTTTAAAGTCGATCTTATCAACACTTTTTAGAAATCTAGCAGCGGCTTCCGGAGCACTTATTCCCATGAGCGGCTCAACAAGCCTGGCTTCCTGATCATAAATGACCATACCAAGGCGGAATCCCTCCCCAACATTATTGAGGAAGTTGGTAACAACCTTCCTGGTAATAAACTTGGGGTCGTTTTTAATCATACTCCCTGAGTTATCCAAAACGAAGATAATATCCAGTTTCAGTTGCTTTTTGGTCTGAGAATCTCCTTTGGGAGCTTTGTGCAAAACACCTTTTTCGGCGCTTACCACCTGTTCTTCTTTCACGGAAGCTCCATAGCTGTTTGTCCCCAGGCACAAAACCAAGGTAGTTATAAGAGCGCTCAAAATTCTTTTTGCAATTATTTTGTCTTTCATTTTGCGTCTACCTTTATTGGTTAGCTTAGCATTTACAATTTTGATATTTGATTTTCGAAGGATTAAAGAGTATAATAAAAGTTTATTGTGAGCTTAGATAAAATGTCAAGACTTTTCAGGGTTTCGACAGGCCTTTACAGTTGAAAATATAAGACATCCTGATATTTCATGCGTTATGTTTCATTTGACACACAGCAATATTTGCCTTATGATCGATAAGAAGCTGGCAGATATATTTAAAATCGCTCACATAATACTTTTTTGGGAGACCATCAATACTGCTTGAATTTAAAGAGGGGGTAGATACAAATGTACCTCTCCCATTATAATTTAAATAAAAAACCGTTTCAAATAAGTCCTGATCCAAATTTTCTCTGGCTCGGCGAAATCCACAAAGAAGCCCTTGCTATTTTGAAATACGGAATACTTGACAGCAGGGGTTTTCTCCTCCTTGTCGGAGATGTTGGAACAGGAAAAACCACACTTATAAACGGACTGATAAACAGTCTTGATGAAGATATCGTTGTCGCAACAATCCATGACCCTGGACTGGAAAAGCTCGATTTTTGCAATTTTCTGGCAAGTGCTTTTAAATTGGACAAAAAATTCAGCAGCAAAGGAGATTTTCTTGTTCATTTTATTCATTTCCTCCACAAAGCTCATGACGAGAATAAAAAAGTTTTGCTGATAATTGACGAAGCCCAGAGGTTGACCCATGAAATGATGGAAGAGATACGCCTTTTGTCAAACATTGCAAAGAAGGGGGCAAGGCTGTTAAATATTTTTCTTGTCGGGCAGAACGAATTAAATGAAACCTTGGCGGAAACAAGAAACAGGGCTTTATTGCAAAGAATAACCACCAGATACAGCATTGGCCACTTGAAGAAAAATGAAGTCTGGGGTTACATTAAATTTCGTCTAAGTATCGCCGGTACAGAAAGAAATATTTTCAATTCAGGCGCAATACGTGAAATCATTTCATTCTCAAAATGCAACCCTCGTATGATTAATAACATTTGCGATCATGCTCTGTTGACCGGATATGTTAAAGGGATAAAAAAAATTGATGACAAGATTGTTAAAGAGTGTGCAAAAGAACTCCGAGCACCAAATGAAAGTTGGATAGGAAAGGGAGAAAAACCTGCGTGGAGGATCCCCGTATTTATTGCCTCGTTTGTTCTGTTGCTAATTGCAGGCGGCTATTTTTATTTTCGAGGTAGAGATGATAAGATCTCTTTAAACATCAACAAGTTAAAGACAGACAATTCGTCTCTCTCGGTCCAAACGAATAAAAATGCAAATATCGATGGAACTACCAATCAGATAGAAAATATGGCATCAGAAAGTTTGCAAGTCTCTTTGAAACGAGAAAAAAAAGCGCTAATCTCTAAGGTGTCAAAAGAAAAAAAGAGCGCTTCCGAGGAAAAAATAAAAAATGCCCTTCCCTTTCCAGACCAAAAGCTGATCATAAATTTCCCCCTGAGTTCAAATGAGTTTTCAGACGAAGCATATGAATTGCTCGATCGATTTGTTGAAATCATTTTTCAAAACCCTGATGCAGAAATTATTATCAAAGGATACACCGATTCATCAGGCAGTGACAGTTATAACATTAGTTTGTCAAAATTCAGGGCAAATATTGTAAAAAGCTATTTTGTAGGTCAAGGGCTTAACCCGCCTAAAATCAAAACCTTTGGAATGGGGTCGGAAAACCCCATAGAATCCAACGCTACTATACAAGGTAGAAGAGCAAATCGCCGGATCGAAATTGAACTCAAGACAAACAAACCTTAGTGGAGCCTGGTGAGAGAGTATTAGCGCTTACCCCTGGCCCTTTTTAAAACTTCATCCAGCTCCTGTCCCACCAGCCGCAGATGGTCCCCCATCTGCTTTGCCGTCTGATAACGCTTTTCCAGGCTTTTCTCCAGGGCCAGGTTGAGAATGGCTGTCGTCGCCTTATTGATTTTGGGATTATAGGTGGTAGGTGGCTTAGGGTCCACAGTAGTAGTCTGATACGTAATAGCCGCCAGACTTTCCCCGTAAAACGGAAGCCTTCCGGTAAGCAACTGGTAATAAACCACGCCCAGAGAAAATATATCAGAAGGACTTGTAAGCTTCACGCCCTTCGTCTGCTAAGGTGACATATAGTACGGCGTCCCCTTTATTATGCCGGTGCGGGTTTTGAAATAGATCAATCCCATTTGGAACGTTATTTTGAGAATAGCTATAGAACTTTGAAAACATTCTCGCATTCAGATAATCCGGATTTAAACCGTGTCACCTGAATGCTTGTGGGACACGTTTTTTCAAAAAGCTAAATTAATACTAAAATTTGAACTGCTGAGTTGACACATAACCTTTTTCCCCATATTATTCTTTAATGAACTCGTAAAAAGTCAAACAAAAACACTTAAGTATTTTAACAAACAATGAAATTTGAAGCCTTTAATAAAAGCTGTGAGAGTGTAGTCTTTATCGACAAACTCTCGGACAAATCAAAACTAAAACAAATGGTGGAAGGATGCCTTAAGGCATTTGGACTTTGTTCAAACGGAATAGTTGTTGTTTTAGATAATGCAGACAACGTGGTTTGCCCAAAAGTTGAAGTCATTGATAATAAACATCTGTGCGAATTTGACCTTTCACACTGTTACCTCAAAGCCGTGTCAACAAATATAAAAAGCCTGACTATGTTGATGCGTGATTTTCCAATTGAAAATTTTCTGAGACAAGAAGGAATCGTGCCTGGCAAAGCTGCATCCTCAAAAAAAACAACCACTGACCCAGTGCGGATAAAAAAATCTGGGCATTTGCCAGCAAAGGCTTACGATGATGAAAATGACGGGATCTCGCCGTTTCTGGCAAAAGATGCAGCAGCTATCAAAAGAGCTCAAGTAACAAAATCAGCAAAAAAACCCAAAGGTATTAAAAAAAAGTAAGGAATATGGAAACTAATTAAGCCTGAATAGCTGTCTCCACTCCTCTCCTCCTTTCCTGAAAATAACCTCATCCTTACCGATATTTGTTACAAAAACCCCCTCAACAGATCCTCCTTCCCGAACAATACGGCCGTTTATAACCGCAATGCGGCTTTCCGGTTCACTGGACCAGGCAATCGCCTGAAGTTTTAACCGGGTCTCGTTGACTTGTTTAACGGGTATAGATGCAAATCGTTCTGCTTTTGTATTTTGTTCAGATTTTTCTATATCCTCCCTGGTTGACGCCTCCATTTGATCCATATCCGGCATGGACGCCTTCTTTTCAGGAAGGTTTAAAGGTTTTGCGGGTTTTATATCTTTTTTTGCAAACAGTGCCGGCGCCTTTTTCCGGGGTTTGCTGGCGGATATGGGTCTCTTTTTTTGAACCATATTCGGAATGAACGTCTTCTTTTCTGGAAGGTCAACGGATTTTACAGGTTTTATTTCCGTTTTTGCAACCAATACCGTTCCCTCTTCCCGGGGTTTCCGGTTTAATATCAGCCATCCGCCAACAGCCAGAATCACGACAGCAAAAATGATAAAGAAGCGTTGATTATAGAGCCAGGTTCCTGTCACACGATGATGGATGGCTTTTTTCGTACGCCTCTTTTGTAAACTGGGTCGAATTTCTCGCTGTTCTGAAAATCCGTTTTCAAGCTTTTTTAAGGCCTTTAATATGGAACTCAATTTTCAGGCACCCTTTTTTAAATTTCGTATTAATTTAGCTTTATGAAAAGCGTGTCCCACAAGCATTCAGGTGATCCGGTTTTAAATTGGGTCACTGTTTGAGTGTATTAGAGAGCGTTAAGAAAGAACAGAAAAATAGCAAATTTTACCTGTGAGTTAAAAAATATGAGCATATAATAGGCTTTT
>JAUVVL010000128.1 GCA_030604635.1 Desulfobacteraceae bacterium | reverse complement strand
TAATTCTACTTTGTCAGATTTGAAAAATCGTGCAAATAAGAGCGCCCGCCTCGATGATAATCAGACTCCGGTCGTGTCAAACTCGCGCATAAGTGGGCGTAATGAAAAAGCAGGAGCCAATCCTGTAAAACCATATTACTGGCAGGACTGGTTTCTATAGGCACAAACTCAAGGCTTTTCTGTGTGCTGCTTTTTCATAACGCTCACTAATACACTCAAACAGTGACACTTCCTACGTCTGATCACCATCTAGGCTCACTGATGCTTTTCCCGAAATGTGACAAAGTAGAACTAATCATAAAGGATGAAAGAATGTTTCGTGAGGGGAGGAAACAACATCAACATGACCTTAGTTCGCATTGTAATGAAATAAATAGATGTAGGAGACAGACACATGAGGATTAGGGTTTCATGTTAAAAGGAGGTGACTTTGATTATGGATTTTAACATGTATCAAAAAGAAGTACAATTAAAAGACGGGGCTAAGGTTCTTCTGCGCCCTATGGTGGCAGAAGATCAGGATGATTTGTATGAGTTTTTCAAAGCGATTCCCAGAGAAGAGGTGCGGTATTTGCGCGATGATGTTCAAAGCAGACTACTTGTTGAAAAATGGGCGAAAAATCTTGATTACAACAAGACCCTGCCCATTTTGGCGGTAAAAGATGGTGATATTATTGCCGATGCCACTATCAATCGTCGTCGATCCGGCTGGAAATGGCACCTGGGTACTGTAAGGCTCTTTGTGCATAAAGACTACCGGAATGTTGGTCTGGGACATTTGATGATAGAAGAGCTTGGGCGCATCGCCTACGAACTCAAGATTGAAAAACTCATAGTCGAGATTCCCGGCCTTAACACTGCCGCAGTCAATGCTTTTTCCAAAGAGGGATTTTATCGTGCTGCAGTAATTCCGAACATGGTCAAGGACAGGGAAAACAGACCCGTCGATGTGGTAGTAATGATGAAAGATATAAAACCGGCTCATGACGATGAGTATGACTATGATTTCTAAGGCCGTTTTCCAGCCGCAACAAAAACTTGGAATGGAAGGCCTTCACCCTCCCCTCACGGACATTTTTTGCATAGAATTTTCTGACCGAAACAAATCTTAAACAATTGGAGGAATGTTACTATGAAATTCGCAATACCTTTGGCTTATGGGAAACTGACAGCTCATTTTGGTCATTGCCAGGAGGTTGCGCTTATTGATGTTGAGGATAAACAAATCAATAATAAAGAAATCCTTGTGCCGCCGCCCCATGAACCGGGGGTGCTACCGAAGTGGCTCAGCGACCTGGAGGTAAACGTTATTATTGCCGGCGGTATGGGACATAGAGCGATAAGCCTTTTTGGCGAGCATGGAATAAAGGTGATCACCGGAGCACAGGAATTGGAACCCGAAGAACTCATTAAAAGCTATCTGGACAATACGCTTGTTGCCGGTGATAATCTCTGCGACCACTAACTAGTTTCCATCCAGAAATGGCCTTTTTTCCGATGGACACTAACCAAAATTTCTGAGGATATTCAATTATGAAAGTAGCCATTAGTTCAAGCGGTAAGGATTTGGATTCGCTGATTGCCCCAAGATTTGGCAGATGCCCTTATTTTCTGATTGTCGAGACAGACAATATGAGTTTTGAGGTCTTTGATAATGAAAGCATTGCTTTAGGTGGTGGTGCTGGCATCCAGTCTGCCCAGTTTATAAGTTCAAAAGGCGCCAAGCCGTCATAACAGGCAACTGCGGGCCTATAACGCGGTGCAAACACTTTCTGCGGCCGGAGTGGAATTGTACCTCGGGAACACAGGTCCCGTGAGGGAGCCCTGGAAAAGTATAAAAACGGAAACATGAGACCCACGAAAAAAGCAAATGTTTCTGATCACAGTGGTTTGGTAGGCAAAACAAGTGTTGATCTTGGCATGGGTATGGACAGTGGAAGAGGTAAAGGTCGGGGCATGGGTATGGGCGGCGGAAGAGGTATGGGACGTGGAAGGTCCATGACATAAGGCAGTCTTTAAAACCAGGCGGATTCCTGCAAACTACCCGTGGTATGAGTGGTGATTTAAAAGGAAGGATTTATAGGGGGGTAAAAAAAAAGGAATTATCTTCATCTACATCTCAATAATGATTAGATTGTTTCATCTATAGGAGTTTTAAAAATCTTTTAAAAATAAAAAGGCAATGTTCCATGAGGATAGCTGTTTCAATCTGGGAGGATAAGGTTTCACCCGTACTGGATACGGCAACAAAGTTGTTGATTACTGAAAGCGGGACTCAAAAAAAAGGGTCTCGTTTCGAAGTATTCCTGATTAAAAAAGACATATCACAAAGATGTTCTTTTATCCGGGGACTTGAAATAGACGTCTTGATTTGTGGTGCTATTTCACGCATTTTTTCAGGGATGCTTAAGGCATCCGGCATTAAAATTATATCAGGAATATCCGGCCCTGCCGAGGATGTCCTTGAAGCCTATCTAAATGGGAATCTGTTTCAATCAAGGTTTTTAATGCCGGGAAGCCCCGCCCTTTAGGGCGGGGAGCTTCACTGTATTGAGCGTTTTGCAAAGGTCTCGCAACATAATTGAAACTCAGCGTTCTTTGCCTGCCCCGTAGGTCCGGAAGATCGTACTGGGGCGTCTTGCGGTGAGTGAATTATAATTATTTAAAAATTATCTCTTTTGAAAAAAGTTAATGCAGATTTTAAGTATCAGTTTTTCTCCCATTTGTGCGGGATAAATTCCCGCCCATAGGGGTTTCCACCATTAAAATGAATTCCCCACCCTATAGACAAAGCAAATTACAAGCTGATAGTAATTTATTAAATACGTGATTTGGCGGACATCAATATTTAATAAAAGACTTACTAAGGCGAGCATAATAAAGTGGACATGTCTCAGATTGCCCTCGGCAGGCGCATCCGTGCGGGATGGTTCTAAGGCTCACTACTGGCGTCCCGTGAACTCGGCCCCGCTTTCAGCGGTGCCTCAGACAGCACGGGACGCTGTCCTGCGTTTCGCCAAGAACCATCACCGTCCGGCTGCAATTTGCCTCGGGCAACCCGCTCTATTCTAAATCAAAACGCTCGGATTAGTAACACAGCAGGTGCGGCGAAATCGGCAATCCCGAAGGGTTTCAAATTGTGACATTTTTTTACCCATGCGAATCGACCCGACAGGTGAGAATTTTTAATGCCTTAAGTGCTATATTATTGTCTAATATAATTATTTTTATATTGCTCTGTCACTATTTGAAACGCTCAATTTAGGTTTTACACTTTGTAAAAAATACTGACAGGCATGAGCTCCATATTTTTTTACAATACACCGCAAATATTAATCATCCCTTGTCAAACCAATTGGTTGACAAGATTGAAGATCACATTTTCGCTTGGTATAGTTCTTGCTGCTTTACATTTAGGCAGCCAAATTTGTAACCCTATATCTTTTAAAAGCGTACAATTCGCAGGGAGCAGAATGACCACGGAATCTTTAAGAAACCTGTGCCTTTTTTATACCCTTGACGGGCTTCGGGACGGTCTTACCCACTTTTCGGGGTCGAGTCGGGCGGCGCTCATCTATGCCATCAAGCCTGGCGATCCGGTTTGCGTTTACGATCCACAGCATCTACTACAGGGACATGAACCCATATTAAAAGAACTTTATCTCCAATCGAATCAATGGCGCAAGGATGTTGCGGAAGAGGTGCTGCAAAAGATGCTCTCAGGACATATCCACGCCGAAAAGAACCTTCAACTGGCGGGGTTGATCTCCCACGGCGGTCGATCTCGTTCGATTTTCTACCAGATGTGGTTTACGGAGCATCATCCCGACATGTGCTCCATCGGGCCCACTGAATGCTGGCTGGAACATGCCGCCTGGCTCCTTTCCCATGATTTTGCCACGCAGGATCCCTTATACTTGAGAACTTCCGGCAACGTACTGCGGGAATACGCCACCCATGCGGTACGGGATTATATTATTGATCAAATGAACGTCATTCCGGGCTGGGATACTCAGATACGGGTATATCCGATTCTGGACGCCGTCCTCGGTATTTCCAGGACTCGTGAGGAAAGGTCCTGGCCTCTGGGTGAACTGGCTTTTGTTGAACCGAAGACCATTGTAGAAATAGAATTTTTAGCCCGGTTTCCCCTTTTGGAACAACCGAGCCTTAATAATTTCAAGCATGTTCGCAAGCTCCTGCAAAGCGTTGAGAACTCGGAGCTCAAACTGATCTCTGACGGTAAAACCATTGTCGGAATTGCGGCCTGAATCGAGGGGACGTTTCGCATCACCGCTGATTTCAAAGGTGAATACGGTTTTTTGAACTTAAACGGAAATCTGGTGTGCAGTTTTGTAGATGGCAGCTTTCATTCGGCGACACGCCAGGCCAAACTGGTGGAGGTGGAAGAGTCCTTGCTCGAGTCGAACCTAGAATCTGCCACCGGGCATGAACTGTTTAAGATCATCACCCGAATTGCGCATACGGTCGAAAGAGAAAAGTACGGCTGCACTCTGGTCATCGACTTTAATGATACGCCCATCGAGATTGCGGGGCAAAAATTGGAGCAAGCGCTGGATCTCAGAAAAGAGCGTTTTCTAAAGCTCTCGGAATCGTTAGCAAAGCTGGACGGGGCGCTGCATATCGGGGCGGATCTGAAGCTTCACGGGTTTGCCTGTCTCCTGGACGGTAACGCCATCCCGGGTGAGGATCGGGCTCGTGGTGCGAGGTTCAACTCGGCACTGCGGTTCACCGCCGCAAATGCTAACCTTATCATCGTGGTCGTCTCCGTGGACCGGCCGATTTCGGTTATTCAAGAGGGCGTTGAATTGAACGCGCAATGCGAATGGAAACCGGTCCCGGGAAGTATCGACCCACCGCCGACGCTTGAGCACTTCCTGGAATAAGCCGCATATCGGCTCAACTCCAGGCAGCTCTCCTTTAAGCATTCCTTACCAGAGGTTTAGAGAAAGCACTTACAAAAAGGATAGCGGATCTGGGGTATGGCGGGATAAACTTGGTAGGTGAGAATGCGTTTCAAGGCCGCTCACCTTTTTTTACGGGTGTCAAATGGTTAGTTCCCCCAAAAATTTGTCCAGGCTTCTTTAGACTGAAAAGTCTTTAAAGGTTTGATCTCCGGTGTTTTACCATTAAGGATGTCCTCAGCCTCTTTGATATTTAGGGCATGTTCTACCGGGGTAAATGTTTGAAAATTAAACGGACTTAGCCGCGACATACTCGAGTCGTCGTTGGTTTTTCTAACATATGCAACTTTACTGGCCCCATAAGCCGAAATAAAATCCATCGTGCTGAAAAGCAGGTCTTTGTCTTTTTGGCTGATCAACCCTTTTTTTTGTAAAACGATCAGGCAAGTGAAACCAGAAGCTAGCGCTTTACAAGCCGATTCGATTTTTTGGACATAGGCGAACATATCGGCCTGATCCAAATCTTGCAGCGTAATATAAAGCCTGTTTTTTATGGCATTAAATCTTACGTTTGGCATTAATAACCCCTTTTGTTAAAATCTCCCATCAAAATGGCCTCTTCGCTGTTATCAGTAATAAAGCAAAAGGCATGCCAAGGATGGGTTTTATAGGTGGTACGAAATAACACTTTGATAAGTCGGAATATTTTCTATGACTTCATGAACTATTGACATCGGTTGGAAAAGGATCGGTGTCAGGATTTTTTACAGAATGTAAAAGGATCTGCTAATATCTTCAAAGCTCCTAATCACATAGATCAATACCGGAAGATCCGGAACTTTACTTTTGCTATCCTTGAGTCTCCCCAACCGGCATAATTTTACGGGTTTCGGATCAATTATATAACCAATTAAATTAACTTAAAATGCAATTTGGTCACTGTTGTCCAAAATAGACAATTGATGTTTATGAAACAGACTGTAAATATAGATCAAAATGGTATTTGCCCGGCCAGGGACCTTCAAGCAGTTTTATTATGATCGTCTTTAAACTCACAGCTCATTTCATAAAAATTAAATTATCTTGGAGACTGATGATCTTTGGTATAAATTTTGCTTTTAATAATTTGAAATTGGAAAATAGATTCTATGGGAGGTGTTGGCATGTCAAAAAAATGGGTATACCTTTTTGACGAAGTTAAACAGGCAGAAGCATATGCCGGGGATAGCCATTCAGATTTACGCACTCTACTTGGAGGAAAGGGGGCAAATCTGGTCGAAATGACGCGGATAAACGTTCCGGTGCCCATCGGTTTCACCATAACGACCGAAGCCTGCAATGCCTACTTGAGTTCAGGAGGGATTTTTCCGGAAAAGATGTGGGAACAGGTACAGGAAGCGCTCCGGTCAGTTGAAGTCGCCAGTGGTAAAAATTTCGGCGACCGCAAAAACCCGCTGCTGGTTTCCTGCCGATCCGGTGCAAAGTTTTCCATGCCTGGAATGATGGATACGGTGCTAAACATCGGGCTGAATGACCAAACAGCGCAAGGGATGATTGATTTGACCGGCGATGAACGCTTTGTGTTTGATGCATACCGTCGCCTAATCCAGATGTTCGGTAATATTGTAATAGGGATATCCGATGAAGTTTTTGAAAGGAAAATCGCCGAGGCTCGCAAGAGAGCCGGGGTTGAAACCGATGCCAAATTGACGACTGATGATTGGAAGTCTTTAACAAGCGAATTCAAAGTTATTTTCAAACATCACACCAACCACACTTTTTCGATCGATCCTTATAAGCAATTGGAAATGGCAATCAAAGCCATTTTCAAAAGTTGGAACGGAAAACGTGCCAGCGACTACCGCAACGCTGCTGGTATACCCCATGATCTGGGCACGGCGGTAAATATCGTGACTATGGTATTTGGAAACATGGGTGATGACAGTGCTACTGGTGTTGCTATGACGCGCAACAGCTCGACCGGAGAGAATCGTATTGAAGGCGATTATTTGGCAAACGCACAGGGCGAGGATGTGGTCGCCGGCATCCGTTTGACCAAAGACATCTCAGGATTGCAAGCAGAGATGCCGGAAACTTATGCAGAATTTGAAAAGATAGCTCAGCGGTTGGAATATCATTATCGCGAGATGCAGGATATCGAGTTCACCATTGAAAAGGGTAAACTCTGGATACTTCAGACGCGTGATGGAAAGCGCACGGCACAAGCGTCCGTCCGTATCGCAGTGGAAATGGCCGAAGAAGGACTGATTACCCCTGAGGAGGCAGTGATGCGCGTCACTCCGGAACAGGTGGACTTTTTTCTACATCCTCAATTCGAACCCGATGCCAAAGCGGCTGCAAAGACCGAAGGCAAACTTTTGGCCTACGGCCTGAACGTTTCCCCGGGGTCTGCGTGTGGCATGGTTGCGTTTGATGCTGATCTGGCTGAAGCCTGGTCCAAAGAAGAGGACAAACATGTAATCATGGTGAGGCCCGAAACCAAACCGGATGATGTTCACGGTATGCTGGCGGCTAAGGGGATTCTTACCAGTCGCGGAGGGCGGACCAGCCATGCGGCGTTGGTGGCGCGTCAGTTCGGCAAGCCGGCGGTCGTCGGCGTATCAGCCTTGGATATCGATGTTAACAAACGCCAGATGGCCGTAAAAAAAGAAATTATTAAAGAGGGCGATTGGATATCCATTGACGGCACTTTCGGTGAAGTCTATGCAGGCAAGCTGAAAACAACGGTCCCGGATATCAGAGATCCTTGGTTGATAAAACTACTCGACTGGTCAGACGGATTCCGCCGTTTAGGCGTCTGGGCCAATGCTGATTGCCATTCAGATGCTGAACGCGCCCGGGCTTATGGTGCAGAAGGGATCGGATTGTGCCGGACGGAACACATGTTTTTTGAGTCTAAACGGCTCCCGTATCTACACAAAATGATTATGTCTGATTTGCCGATTGAGAGACGTGAAGCCCTCGATGCCCTGTTGCCCTTTCAGCGCGAGGACTTCGCGGGCCTGTTTCGAGTAATGGACGGCCTGCCGGTGATTACACGTTTGATCGATCCTCCGCTGCATGAATTTTTGCCCAATTATGATGACCTGGTTAATGATCTGTTCGATCTAAAGATACGCCTGACGCATGCCGATACGCTTGAGGCCGTTAATACGCTGTTAGTGCAAATTAAAAACAAGGATCTTATTCTCAAACAGGTAGAAAAACTGCGGGAAAGCAATCCAATGCTCGGCATGCGGGGGGTGCGCCTGGGGATTCAGATTCCGGAGCTGACGACCATGCAGGTTCGAGCCATTTTTGAAGCGGCATGTATGGTGGCCAAGGACGGCGTAGAGGTCTATCCGGAGGTTATGATCCCCCTGGTCAGCCATGTCAATGAACTGAAGGTTCAGCGTGAGCTGCTCGAAGAAGAAGCACTCAAGGTAATGAAAGAACAGGGCATAGAGATCGATTATAAGTTCGGAACGATGATTGAAATACCACGTGCGGCGTTAACTGCCGATCAGCTGGCCGAATACGCCGAGTTCTTTTCATTCGGCACTAATGACCTAACTCAAACAACTTTTGGCATTTCCAGGGATGATGCGGAATCTAGTTTCCTGGTGAAGTACATGCGAATGGAAATTCTGGCTGACAATCCGTTCGCCACGCTTGACCGGGACGGAGTAGGGGAATTAATGGATATTGCCGTTAGAAAGGGGCGTGCAGTGAATCCGGATCTGGAATGCGGCATTTGCGGGGAACACGGTGGCGATCCTGAGTCCATCCGGATTTGTCACCAGCTCGGCCTGACATATGTATCGTGTTCGCCATTTCGTGTACCTGTCGCCCGTTTGGCTGCTGCGCAGGCAGCCTTACTTGACCGCAAAACCGAGTAAAGCACACTATGAGACCTTTGCAAAACGCCCCCTTTTGCCCGATTTCTGTGTCAGGCTCAAATTTTAATCCTCAAAATACTCAATGTATTCCTGTGGTTAAAATTTTCGCCTTCCCTGTCTGCGTGCAACGCACAGGCAGGCTTGAACTTGAACAAAATTGAGCATTTTTCAAAGGTCTCACTATGATTACAAAAGCGATTCCGAAGTCATTAGAATCTTTTTTACTTTCCAGACCATTCTATCTTTCACCCCGTGAACGAATGAGGAGCAGGGGACGGTCTACACGGTGCAACACCCCTGCTGCGATACTTCCATAAAATGTCCTGGACAAACCGCCGCGGCCGTGACTGGCCATCGCTACCAGATCTGCATTTTCGCGTTCGGCAGCATCAATAATCGCTTTCACGATCGGACCATGGCCGATGAGAGTCTGAACCTCGATATCCTTTGCACTAAACTCTTCTTGAAGGGAAGCAAGATAAGACTCTGTTTCCTTCTTCTGAAGATCGCGTTTTTCTAAGTACTTTGACATATCTATAACTTCATCATATTCCAACATAAGCGAGGGTTCCGCAACTATAAAGAGAATCACTTTAGCATCGAAACATAGTGAGAGATTCTCAACATGCGGCAATATTGCCTCGGCTCGTTTAGAGCCGTCCAATGGAACTAATATAATTTTATACATGTTCCCCTCCTGTGTCTATAAAGCAGAATCGTTGTTCCTGCCTGGTCGACCTTAACAATTGTTATCATTTGATCATAAAAACTTTATTTGCGCTTATCTGCGCGTATGCTTATTGCCGCGCATACTTAATAACGGGACCGGGCAGTGACGAAACATTTTTTCTGCAGTTGTGCCGAAAAGAACACCTGGTTTTAACACCCTAATTGAGAAAGTTGAGGATGCCCCAGATCCGAGGCATCAAGGGCAAAGCCGTCCCGCTACAGCGGGACTGCGAGCCCTTGATAACGAAGACGCCGCAGGGGTCATGCCGAAGGCAATGGTGTATCATCCCGCTGAGGCGGGAAGGGTAAACAAAATGGGATTTTGTTCAAAATGTATATCTCACTTATGGATGAGTTATGAAAATGCATCCGAACATACAAAATGCATAATTTTGTTTACGATCAATTAGTGGTTGTACAAACTAATTGTACAACTCAACTAAGGGAAAATCAATGCTTTTTTTGAACTTTAAATTTCGATGTGTTGCATTTAGGGAACCGACACGGTACGATTTTTTGAACTGCTTTGAACCGCAAAGCCGCCCCAGTACGATCTGCCGGACCTACCCCAGTACCATCTGCTGGAGCTACGGGGCAGGCGGGGTAAACAAAGGACGCAAAGGGTTATATTTTTTTCCTGATCGGGGTAGCCGATCAGGAAAAGAACCATGCCCTTCAGGTTAATACGGGCCCTTGACTTTCTTGACTTGCTGAGACCTTTGCAAAACGCCCCCTTTTGCCCAATTTCTGTGTCAGGCTCAAATTTTAATCCTCAAAATACTCAATGTATTCCTGTGGTTAAAATTTTCGCCTTCCTTGAACTTGAACAAAATTGAG
>JAUVVL010000250.1 GCA_030604635.1 Desulfobacteraceae bacterium | reverse complement strand
TAATATGATTCTTTTAATGCCATTTTTAATAAGAGGCACGTTAAAATTGACAAGAAACCCAAAATAATAATTAATAGTTAACAATTAATTATTAATTATCTCCCCTCTTCTTTGTGACTTAGTGGCTAAACTGTTACATTGTTTAATAACGTCTACCACTTCCTTTTCTTAAGAAGACTTGCCGGAGATACATTCGCGTAGTATCACCCTTTTTGAGTGAAGAAGAACTCGCCGCATGTCATCTCTAGCTCCCTTCACTGCTTTTCAGCAGTTCCCCGAGCCCTTCCCGGAGATCGTAGCGGGGAGTGAAACCCAGTTCGCGCTGGGCCCGGGTAATGTCCGCCACGGAGTGCCTGACATCGCCGCGCCGGGCATCCTTGAACCGTGGATTGACGTCTTTCCCAACAAGATCCTTCAGAATGTCAAGAAGGTTCAGGAGTGAGGTGCGGCGGCCTGTTGCGATGTTGAAGACCTCTCCCTTCCCCAGGTTCGGGTTGTGCATGGCCAGGAAGTTCGCTTCCACCACATCCCGAACAAATATGAAATCACGAGATTGCAGGCCGTCGCCAAAGACCGTCGGATTCCGGCCGGCCAGGATGTCGTCACTGAACTTTGCAATCACACCGGAGTACATCGAGCCGGGATCTTGACGTGGCCCATAAACATTGAAATATCGCAGAACTACCGTTTCAAGTCCGTACAGATTGGCGAACACGCGCGTATAATGCTCATTGACGATCTTGGCCAACGCATAAGGCGACTCGTGACAGGGAATCATTTCTTCAGTCTTTGGCAGGGCCGGGTCGTCTCCGTAAACAGCGGCCGAACTGGCGGCCACGACCCGTTTCACGCCGCATTCCCTGGCAGCGACCAAGACATTGAGCGTACCGGTGATGTTAATATCGTGATTTTCTATGGGCCGTTCAACGGAATCGAACACGGAAACCATGGCTGCTTCGTGGAAAACATAATCCACGCCCTGCATGGCATCCGTCAAGGCCCGCACATCCCGGATGTCCGCCTCGATGAACGCGATTTTGTCCCTGAAACCGGCAATATTGCGCTCATACCCCGACGACAGATTGTCATAGATAATAACAATGTTTTCCTGCTCAACAAGGGATTCCGCGATATGGGACCCTATGAACCCGCAACCGCCGGTGACAAGATACGTCGTCATGGAATGTCCTTTCACTGTAACTTCTCAAAAAGTGATGAGGAATAAGATGATAAAAGACCCACCCAGAATTTATTGAGAAGTAACCTTTCACTATTTCAAAACTCTGGAAAATACATCTAAAACATATTCTATATCATCAGATGTTACATGGTAATTGGTGACGGCTCTCAGCCGGCTCGGGCCGCTTGGCAGCAATCGAATGCCTTGGGTGTTAAGCTTCTCTGCCAGTAGCTGCGATTGCATATCAATACGAGTAATTTCAAAGTATACAATGTTGGTCTTGACGCAATCCGGATCGAGTGACAGCCCATCCATGCCGGCCAGTCCCTCTGCCAACCTCCGTGCATTGGCATGATCATCTTTCAAGCGATCAACCATTTCGGTCAGCGCTACGATACCGGCCGCGGCCAGCACCCCTGCCTGACGCATGCCGCCTCCAAGCACCTTGCGGACCCGACGTGCCTTGGCGACAAAATCCCTAGCGCCGCATACCATAGAACCAACCGGTGCAGCCAACCCCTTGCTCAGGCAAATACAGACCGAATCTGCTTCAGCAGCCAGATCCCGTGCTTTTGTCCCCAGTGTTATGGCGGCGTTAAATAGCCGGGCGCCGTCTACGTGCACTTTTATACCGTGACTGCCTGCTATTCTTCCCACGGAATGCATGTAATCAACGTCAAGGGGGCTTCCGTTACAGCGGTTATGTGTATTCTCCAGAAGGATCAGCCTTGTTCTGGGAAAGTGAATATCGTCGGTCCGAATTGCAGCCTCGATGTCATGGAAAGCCAGCTTGCCGTCAAGCTGATTTGGTACTGGGCGGGAGTGAATGCCGCCCAGTGCAGCCGATCCCCCCTGCTCATAGAAGAAAATATGGGATTGATCGCCCAGTATAACTTCACTGCCGCGTCCGCAATGTGTCAACAGACTTACCATATTTGCCATGGTTCCACTGGCCACAAACAGAGCCGCCTCTTTCCCCAGCCGTTCCGCAACCATTTCCTCCAAGCGGTTAACAGTCGGATCTTCGCCAAACACGTCGTCTCCGACTTTCGCATCAGCCATAGCCTTTCGCATTGCCGGAGTCGGCTGCGTGATAGTGTCTGATCGAAGGTCAACAATACGCATATTATATCTCTCCTTTTGGGATTTAGGGACACGGAATGTTCAAATTATCCCAACACAAAAAATTTGACAGGATTAACCGGATAAACATGATATTATTCCTGTTAATCACAAAATCACAATCCTGTATAAATTGGAATCAGTATGTTTTTTAAAATCAAGTTAATCCTGTTATCCGGTCAAAAAAATGTCCGGTATGGCCATTATGGACAATTTGTTTTTGCTGGCTGTCACTATTCCAGCGACCACAGATAGCTGAAATTCGAATATCCTGCAAGAATTAAAGCTGGAGACGATTATTTCTACTTTGTCAGATTTGAAAAATCGTGCAAATAAGAGCGCCCGCCTCACTGATGCTTTTCCCGAAATGTGACAAAGTAGAATTATTTATTTAAGGAAAATATTAACATCACGGATATTTTCAGGGCATATTCTTGACTATTTATTAGATATAAAGGTAAAAAAGTGTTTGGGCAAAAACCCGTTAATTGCTAAAATTGTAATTGTTTTGCAGTTGTATTCCCTACTGAGACACATCACAAAAAGTTAATGTTTTAAGATGCTCAAAGGAAATTGATCATGTCCAAACTGTTATGGGAACCTACTCAGGAAAGAATCAAAAATACAAATATGTACCGCTTCATGAATTTCATTAATGAAAAGTACAGCCAAAAATTTTCAGAATATCCCTCCCTCTACCAATGGTCTGTTGAAAATATTCCCGATTTCTGGGCAGCGATGTGGGAATTTGCCGAAATAAAAGCGTCAAAGCCCTATGATCAAATCATTGACGACCTCGGCAAAATGCCCGGTGCCAACTGGTTTTCTGGAACCCGGCTAAATTTTGCCGAAAATCTTCTTCGATACAGGGACGATCAGAAGGCCTTGATTTTTAAAGGTGAAGAACAGGCTGCCGCCAGGATGACCTATGCCGAGCTATACGATGAAGTGGCCCGCGTTGCCAGTTCTTTGAGAGCATCCGGTGTTCAGGCCGCTGATCGGGTGGTCGGCTTTATGCCGAATATGCCCGAGACCATTATCGCCATGCTGGCCGCCGCCAGCATCGGAGCAACCTGGTCTTCCTGCTCGCCCGATTTTGGGATAAAGGGTGTGCTCGATCGATTCGGCCAGATCCAGCCCAAGGTCTTATTCACGGCCGATGGATACTTTTTCAAGGGGAAACGCCTTGACAGCCTTGAGCGTATCTCAAACATCATAAAAGAACTTCCTTCAATTGAAAAATTGGTCGTGGTGCCGTACACCGAAAAAAATCCGGATATCAGCGGGCTGCCGAATGCAATTCTTTACAAAGATTTCAGATCTTCAGAATCGAATCTGGAAATTGAATTCGAGCAACTCCCTTTTGATCATCCGCTTTACATCATGTATTCGTCCGGCACCACCGGACTTCCCAAATGCATGGTTCAAAGTGCCGGCGGGATTCTTATCCACCACTTGAAAGAGCTCATGCTCCACACCGACTTAAAAAGAGAGGATACTATCTTCTACTTTACCACGTGCGGCTGGATGATGTGGAACTGGCTTGTCGGTTCTTTAGCTGTAGGTGCAACACTGGTTCTGTTTGACGGCAATCCATTTTACCCTGATCCGGGGGTACTCTGGAAAATGGCCCAGGACGAAAAAATCACGATTTTCGGGACCAGTGCGGGATATATTGCCGCCCTTCAAAACGCGGGTGTCAAACCCGGCAAAACATATGACCTCACCCCGCTCAAGTCGGTGCTTTCAACAGGTTCGCCCCTTTCCATGGAAGGTTTTGAGTACATCTACCAAGAGGTCAAAGAGGATCTCCAGCTGGCATCCATTTCCGGAGGCACTGACCTCAACGGCTGTTTTGCCCTTGGAAATCCAATTGGGCCGGTCTATTCCGGTGAACTTCAGTGCAGGGGACTGGCCATGAAAGTAATGGCTTTTGACGAAGATGGAAAATCGGTCATTAACCAGCAGGGCGAACTGGTTTGCGCAGCTCCCTTTCCATCCATGCCGATATATTTCTGGAGTGATCCGGATGGAAAGAAATATCACGATGCATATTTTGACGTTTACCCTAATGTCTGGCGGCATGGAGACTATATTATTGTCAACGAACGGGGCGGTGTGACCATTTATGGACGGTCGGATGCCACCTTGAACCCCGGCGGTGTGCGGATCGGAACAGCCGAGATCTATCGCCAGGTGGATCGATTAAAGGAGATAGAAGACAGCGTTGTTGTCGGGCAGGACTGGAAAAACGATGTCCGTGTTATCCTTTTTGTCAAGATGGCCGAATGGTATGAGTTGACCGATGACATCGTCAATAAAATCAAAAATGCCATTCGCACCAATGCTTCCCCAAGGCATGTTCCGGCCAAGATACTGGCTATACCGGATGTACCCTACACGCACAATATGAAGAAGGTCGAACTGGCGGTTAAGAAGGTCGTTCACAACCAGCCGGTGCTCAACAAGGATTCGCTGAGAAACCCGGAAGCACTCGGTTACTATGCCGATATAAAGGAACTTCAAGAAGATTAATGGGATTACCCGTATTCATTAATGCTCCGGCGGAGAAACCCAAAAGTGCCTAAAGTTTGAAGTGAGCTAAAGTGAGCTAAAGTTGTGGAACTCGCCTACGGCGAGACCAATTATAATCAAATTGACAGAATACCATAACTTTAGGCACTTTAAAC
>JAUVVL010000057.1 GCA_030604635.1 Desulfobacteraceae bacterium | reverse complement strand
TATTCGAATTTTGTTTCATTATGAGTCCATATATGGTATTTTATTATTGCACTATATAGAATTCAAATATTGTTTAATATGGATATCAATATTATTTAATATTTTTGACTTCAACATACTAAATGTTAAGGCTATAATAATTTCAGAGGCGATATGGCAATTATAATAAATTTCCCAAGCAAGGATGCTCAACTAAGAGATAAATTGATGGACAAACTTGATGAAATCCAATTCAAATCAGATGAACTAAAAAATTGTGTAAAAGAAAACGTAATATCAGCATTTCAAAAACATAACAGGTTACCTGATCATTCGTTTTCAATAGATCCACCATTTGAAATTTCTAAAGAGCAATCGGCTAGTATTTCTGAACAAATTGGGAGAGAGCTGAATAACTATACAAAAGGTGTTGCACAAGAATTGTTGATGGAAATTTGCCTATTGCACATAGAGTTATGCAAGTTGAAGCTAAAAATCAATCAATAGGTAGCCTTAACAAAGCGAGTGAACCAGACGGGATAAACTCTGCGGTTTGCGTTAAAGTCTTTAGTTTACGGTAAGCTTAGGCCCGCTAGTTACCCGCACCGTTAGACCCAAGAAATGCAAAATATAACAAGGAGGAATTTATGAAAATAAATATTGTCTATAAAGAGGAAAAAGGCTGGTTTGTTGGACATATACAAGAATACCCGGACTACGAAAGTCAAGGGAAAACTTTGGAGGAATTGAGAGGGAATTTAATAGAAATCTATAATGATATTCATAAAGGTTTAGTTCCCGATGCAGAACCTTTCCAGATATTGGAAGTGGCAATTTGAAAAGAAAAAAATTAATTAAAACCATTAAATCAAACGGTTGTGTTTTCGTGCGTCATGGTGGCAATCATGATTGGTATAGAAATCCTCAAACCGGTAAAAGTCAGCCTATTCCAAGACACACAGAAGTTGAAGAAAGTCTCGCAAAAAGAATCATTAAAAGATTATCGTAAAGATGTGTCTAACAATGCGGCTGCTCGTGCCCAGCGAAGTCAGAATTGTTGGGATTCCACCTGATGGTGGATGAAATTTGATATTGTTACCCAGTGGGTGACTGCACATAGCGGAAGCTATGCACCTCTTTGCAGGGCTTGCCTTGGCACTGAGCGGTATGAGCTGCGAAAGTCCCACCCGGTTAAAGCTTAGTCCCGCTAAAAGCGGGATAGAGAAATCCACAGGCAAACCCGGTAACGGGGGTCTTGAGCTGGATGGAACGTACTGAGAAATCTGCCAGTTGGCAATATTCCAAAAACTGTTTGCAATAGTAAAGAAGCATGATGGCAACTCCCCGTTTTCATGGGATCATGCTTCATCATTTATAAGCCTAAGGCTTATTAAACGCCTATTAATAAAAGGCAAACTGCGCCAACTGCGGGGTTTGTTGGTTAGGCTAAAATATAGAATCCAGAAGGTGTTTTATGGAAGTAAATATTAAACAAATACATGGTGACTGGGATTTGGGATTCTCTCTGGATAAACATACAATTAGCAGCACTCCAATAGGTCCTAATCCTTGGGGACACATGCAGTTTGATACCCTTCGCCCTGAAGCAGGAGAAGCTCTATACCAATTGAAATATAATTTCGATTTCACTCAGGTTACAGTAATTGCTTCCCAAATGTATCAATCATTATCTGGATATTTTGCCTCTGCTAGCCTAATTATTCCAATGCCACCATCCAAACAACGCGCAAGGCAGCCTGTGACTGAGATTGCCAGAGAGTTATCTCGATTAATGAATATACCTTGTTGCGAAGAGATGTTAGTGAAAAAAATTGACACCCCAGCAATGAAAGATATTGCATCGAGAGATGAAAAGGTGCAAACTTTAATTGATGCATTCGCTATAAATGATCAACTCGGGGAAGGTTTGTATGACATGCTAATTGTAGATGACATATATGATACAGGCTCTTCACTAGAAGCTGCTACTAAGGTATTAAGACAATATAACAAAACAAGAAATATATATGTTGCTACGGTTACTAGGAAAAGATAATGCATAAAATTTTTATTTCTGGCTCAATGCGTATTAAAAACATAAATAAAAAAGTTATTGAACGAATTAATAATATTATTGATTCTAAATACGAAGTGATTGTTGGTGATGCTGATGGGGTCGATAGTTCGATTCAATCTTATCTAGCCTCAAAAGATCTAAAATCTGTTACAGTGTACTGTACAGGGGCACAACCAAGAAATAATATTGGTAGATGGAGCTTAAAACAAATCAAAACTGACAAAAAGCCCGGTACTCGCGCTTATTTCACAGCGAAAGATATCTCTATGTCAGAAGATTGTGACTACGGACTAATGATTTGGGATTCAAAAAGTACAGGAACACTTAGCAATGTACTCGAACTGTTGACCCACAATAAAGCCTCACTTGTTTTTGTGAATAAACTTAAAAAATTCTATGAAATTGCGAACATTTCCGCATTCGAAAATTTAATTACTGTAATGAGCGAAAGTGCATTTATCAAAGCTGATAAAAAAATAAACCTCACCACTAAAATTAAAAAAATAAAGCATAAGCAATTAAATTTATTTGAGGATGCACAGCCTAACAAATCACTCAACCCGACCCGCGAGCACGCGCGTTTTCCTGAAGTAGATTCACATATTTAGCCCCGCCTAAAGCTGGTTGCCAACTGGTAGGCGGGCGGGTTAGCTCGGTTAGATTCGGCATTTGAGATGATTATGAATTTGCACAACCTATTCTGCTGGAATCAAAAAAAGAAAGTGTTCACTAGAGACGACTGCACAGAGTCAGATCTAATTCAATACAGTGTGGATCATCTCGAAGCGTCAGAGAAGCTCTATGATCTCTCTGGCCACTGGAATTGAGAGTATCTGCATTCAGCCGCGTTCCTGTCACACTTGGGCATTGAGCTTCTCCTTGTCTACTTCATTTCGAAGATGAGTTTCCTGCGGTACACGATCTGAAGCGATTATTCCGGCAGTTGAGAAAAAAAGGAGTCAAATTGTCGAATCAAAACAAGAAATGGCTCAATTATATCAATAGCTTTAATGCGCTAAAGTACCCAGATCCTGGGGCGAGAACGGAAGTTGATCTCAATCACTGGAAGAAAACAAAGGCACTGTTCGAAGAACTAAGGGCACACGTTCCCGAGGAGGTTCGCAAACAGATTATTAGACACAAACGGTACCGTTCAAATGTGAAAAGCGGCAAACCAATCTGGCCTAAAACATAGACGCCAAACAACGGCATTGAGGGCGACGGCCAAAATTCGCCGCGCCTCATGCCGGTTGTGCGTTTAAAATAAAGAGTGTATTCTAAATATGAGTATACCTGACAAAATCATAAAATTGATTGAGACTTTCGATTATAATTTAGAAATGTACAAGAAAGGCTCATATAATGAAACTCAGGTGCGTCTTGAATTCATAAATCCTTTTTTTGAAGAATTAGGTTGGGACATTACGAATAAACAAGGCTATTCAGAAGCGTACAAAGATGTAATCCATGAAGATGCGATAAAAATTGGCGGGGTTACAAAAGCCCCCGATTATTGTTTCCGTATAGGAGGCATCCGCAAGTTTTTTCTGGAAGCAAAAAAGCCCTCGGTAGATATCAAACAAGATATCCACCCGGCATATCAGTTACGCCGGTACGCCTGGAGCGCCAAACTTCCTTTGAGTATCCTTACTGACTTTGAGGAACTTGCTGTATATGATTGCCGCGTGAAGCCTTCGAAAACAGATAAGGCCTCTCACTCGCGTATTCTCTATATAAAATACGCTGAGTATTTAGAACGATGGGATGAAATAGCTAAAATCTTCTCTCGTGAGGCAATCCTGAAAGGTTCCTTTGACAAGTATGTTGAGTCAAAAAAGGCTAAGCGGGGTACTGCCGAGGTTGATGCAGCCTTTCTGCAAGAGATTGAGCGCTGGCGTGATCTCTTGGCCCGAAACCTTGCTTTACGAAACCCGGACTTAAGCCAACGGGAACTCAACTTCGCCGTCCAGCGAACTATTGACAGAATAGTCTTCCTGCGTATCTGTGAAGACCGAGGGATTGAAAATTACGGCAGGTTAATGGCTTTGCGGAACGGGAACAATGTCTATAAGCGTTTGTTCCAGATTTTTAATAAGGCCGATGACAAATATAATTCAGGGTTGTTTCATTTTAAAAAAGAAAAAGGCCGTGAAAATTTCGACAATCTGACGCCAAACCTGTCTATTGATGACAAGGTTTTAAAAGACATCTTCAAAAATCTGTATTATCCGGACAGTCCGTATGAATTTTCCGTTCTGCCTGCCGACATCCTCGGACAGGTATATGAAAAATTTCTGGGCAAGGTGATCCGGCTGACCCCCAGACATCAGGCAAAAATAGAGGAAAAGCCGGAAGTCCGGAAAGCGGGAGGGGTTTATTATACACCGACATACATTGTTGATTATATTGTCAAGCAAACCGCAGGAAAGCTGGTCGAGAACAAAAAGCCTGGGCCTCGCGGGGCGGTTAGCAAGATAAAGATATTAGACCCCGCTTGTGGTTCAGGCTCTTTTTTGATCGGTGCTTATCAGTTCTTGCTTGATTGGCATCTGGATCAATATGTGAACGATGGCCCTGATAAATGGACAAAAGGGAGAACACCCCGTATTTATCAGTCCGATAAAGGCGAATGGAGGCTAACCACGGATGAACGAAAGCGCATTCTTTTAAACAATATTTACGGTGTTGATATTGATCCGCAAGCCGTTGAAGTAACAAAGTTATCCCTTTTACTGAAAGTATTGGAAGGCGAAGATGAACAGAGCATTGGTAAGCAAATGGCATTGTTCCAAGAACGGGTATTACCTGATTTAGCGAATAATATTAAATGTGGGAATTCTCTTATCGGGCCTGATTTCTACGAAAATCAGCAAATTAGCATTCTTGAGGAAGAGGAAATATATCGGGTCAATGCTTTTGATTGGAACGCGGAGTTTATGGAAATCATGAAAAGCGGCGGTTTTGATGCGGTGATTGGGAATCCGCCCTATGGTATGGTTGAAGAAGAGAGTGATAAAGGTTACTTTTTGAGGCAATACGAAACGACAGAAGGGCGCTTTGACAGATATGAGTTATTCATTGAACAAGGAATGAACTTAACTAAATCGAAAGGAATGATGTCCTATATTATCCCAAGTCCTCTCCTAAGTAATCTATATACCCGAAAACTAAGAGAATACTTGCTTGAGAACTGCACCTTAAATCAGTTAGTCAACTTTGAATTTGATGTTTTTGATGACCCGACAATACATACGTGTATCATCATTCTGACAAATGTAAAATCCAAGAGTAATATGGTTCTTGTTAAAAAGGGAGTAAATGAGATTACTGAGTTAGATTTGGGTTTTGACTACGATATTGAGCAATTGAAACTTGGTAACAATCCGAATCGCACATTCGATATTTATTTTGACCCTTCGGTTCAAAAGATTCTCGATAAGATTAATCAAATAGGGGTTCCGCTTGGTGAAGTTTGTTACATAAGACAGTGTATCAAAACCGGTGATGATAAAACTTATGTTATTTCATCTCTAAAACCTCTAAAGGAACCATGGAAGCCGACATTAAAAGGAAGGTCTATTGGGAGGTACGCCACTTTAGAAAAGGACATTTACCTAAAATACGGGGATTGGCTTGCCAGAAATTGGAAAAACAAATCTTTCTATGAAACTGAGAAAATAGTTGTAAGAGAAACTGGTAACCGAATCATATCAACACTTGATACCGAGAATCGTTATCTTCTTAGCTCCTTATACTCAGTCTATCCGAAGGAAGATGATCAATCTTGGAATCTGAAGTATCTGCTTGGTTTTATTAACTCCACCTTAGCAACATTCTTCATTAAACTCATTGCGTTTAATCTTACAAAGGGCGCCTTTACCAAAGTGCGCACTAACCAATTAGCACGTTTGCCTGTCAAAGAAATCGTATCCCCTAAAGATAAGGAATTGGAATATAAAATTATTCAAAATGTTAATCGGATGTTGAAGTTACAAGAGCAGTTGCAAACCACCAAGCTCGAAACGCAACTCCAGCAGATCCAACGCACCATTGACCATACCGAAAGAAAGATTGACGAACTGGCGTATGAGCTTTATGGGTTAAGTGAAGAGGAAATTGAAACAATTGAAAACTGTTGATGGATTATTTTGGGGGATATAGAGGACGTACTCACCTAGCGGAGCGCAAAAGACCGCGCGCCCGCTGTTATGGCTTATCTGATTTCTTGCAGGGTGTAAAAGATTAAGATGAATAAATCACATTTTCGACATGCGATTAATGCCTGTCTTGATAATAGCGAACGCCTTTTGGCAGATGCACAAATGCTGGAATTTTCAGAACCTCCAGCGACAGCATTTGCTCTTGTAATTATTGCACAGGAAGAATTAGCCAAAGCATTCCTTTTGACGCTCGTAGATAAGGACATAATCCAGTGGAACGAACTTATTTGGCGTGCAACTCGTGATCATAAATGCAAACAACTTCTTGTAATGGTAATGGATTTTTTGAATCCCGATTTGGATGAATTCATGGCACGTGACAATGAATGGTATGCTGATAGAGTAGACGGCCTATTGCCACGTCCAGTAGCTGATGCACTCAATATCTTCCGCCGCGAAAGGATCGGCAGATGGGAATCTCACAATCGGTCCTTGGATGATCCACCTGTCTATGAGCCCAAAGCAAAAAAAGTGGCAAAGGGATTTATAGATAAGTGGAAGCAGGACCAACTTTACATTGCAATCGGAAAAGATGGGGCTATCGCGCAAAGGAGGATAGTAACACAGGCACAATTCGAAGAAGCAATGGAGAGCGCTTGCCGCCTATCTTTTGTTGTAAAAGAGATGCTTGAGGAGGAATGTGCTGAGCGTTTTGACTATAAATTAGTCATCAAAGACTTTCAGAGGCTCTTCAATAGTATTAATTCAGACATTAAGGAAAAGCCATAACAACGGCATTAAGGGCGACGGCAAAAAGCCGCCGCGCCTTATGCCGGGCGTTCTCTTACATCAAATTTATTGACTTTAATAATGGAGGAGCATGACCATGAAGGACTCTCCAGAGCTTTTTGGCACTCCCTCGAATCTCATCATGGATCCTGTCCACGGTGGAATCCAATTCTTTGATCATGAGAAGACTGTGATCGACCATCCACTATTTCAACGGTTGCGATATGTTTTCCAAAACGATGTCCTCTTCTTGGTTTTTCCGGGCGCAACTCATTCTCGCTTTCAACACTGTCTAGGTTCTATGCATCTTGCTGGTAAAGTCTTTAAGCACATCATTAGGCAGTATCTCACTGATGTGAGGGGTAAACAATCTTTTCAATTGTCAGATGATCAGTTAAAACATGTTCAGTACTTTCTATATTGCATTCGCTTGGCGGGACTTCTTCACGATGCAGGTCATCCACCTTTTTCCCACGAATTTGAGGAAGTAGAAATAGTCAAAGAAATTATGGGGGATGGCGATGTGATAAAATCTCTTTGGGAAGAATCACAATGGCAAACTTACTATGGTGCGATCCCTGACAGAATTACCCACGAGCATTATTCAGTTAGGTGCGCCTATGAAATTATGAAAGATATAAAGATCAGTGATAGCTATAATATAGAACCGGCAGATGTCCTCTCAATCATGGAAACAACGAACTGTTTACCATCTGATAAATTTATTATTTCAGCCAGACAGTTGCTTTCGATGTTCATGAAAAATGCAAATGAACTAAAAAATATATCAGATGAAATCATCGTGCGAAGCGTTCAAGATCTTTTTCGTGCCATAATTTCGGGAGAATTAGACGTAGATAAAATGGACTATCTTTTACGAGACTCTTACTTCACGGGGAGCCAATATGGTGTGTATAATCTTGATCATCTTATTAGCACTCTTAGGGTCGGTTTTGACTTGGGAGAACCGTGGATAGGTCTTGCTATTGTAGATAAAGGGATAGGGCCGTTTGAAGATTTTATAAGTTCACGTTTTCAGCTATATTTACATGTTTATGGGCATAAAACAGTCTATGGTTTCAAGTATCTTCTTAGGAAATCAATTGCTGAGATTTGCGCAGAAAAAGGTGTGCTTGAAAGGACAAAAGAGCATTTAAGTGATATTTGGAAATATGGCCTTTTTACCGATACATTCTTTTGGCAGTCATTCATGGATTATGCAAGCACACATCCAGATTCATATACAACCGCCTTTGTTAATAGACGGCGCGTTGAGCATCTTTATTCTGAAAAAGATATGTCGCAATTGAGCAAGAACAAACGTCTTCGTCAGTTTAAAGATCAAGGGCGGAAATGTATTTATGTGGAAGCACCCGCTACATTTACAAAAATAAGAAGGAAAGAGACTCTTCGGTACTTAAGACGTGATCCAATAACAGGGAAACATGAATTGGATGAAATAAAAAAGCAAACTAAGCTTTTTGACAGGATTAATGACATCGAAACTACACATTTCTATCATGATCCTATGATCGAAGAAATTTAATACTCAACGCTATAAAGGCCATAAGCGAACCAGCCAGTGCTCGTGCCGAGATAAATCCGAATCGTTGGGAGCCTAACGAAAGGTTGGTGAAATTCGATAATGTTACCCAGTGGGTGATCTCATATGGCGAAAGCCAAGAACACCTCTGTAGAGTTTGCTCCGACATCGGTTAGAAAGGCTCATGCAATAAGTCTCCTTGCAGGGCTTGCCCTGGCACTGAGCGGTATGAGCTGCGAAAGTACCACCCGGTTAAAGCTTAGTCCCGCTAAAAGCGGGATAGAGAAATCCACAGGCAAACCCGGTAACGGGAGTCTGGAGCTGGATGGAACGTACTGAGAAATCTGCCAGTTGGCAATAGTCCAAAAACTGTTTGCAATAGTAATGAAGCATGATGGCAACTCCCCGTTTTCATGGGATCATGCTTCATCATTTATAAGCCTAAGGCTTATTAAACTCCTATTAATAAAAGGCAAACAGCGCTAACTGCGGGGTTTGTTGGTTAGGTTTAATGACGTTTATAGGAGAGAGTATTCAATGATAGAAATTTTCTTTTCATATGCCCATGAAGATGAAAAACTCATGGATGAAGTTAGGCGACAGTTGATTGTATTCGAACGTGAGAAACGTATCGTGAAATGGCATGACAGAATGATTCCACCAGGTTCAGATTGGAAAAACCAAATCGATGTTAGGCTGCATAATGCTAAAATCATTCTCTTGTTCATGAGCCCCCATTTTATTGAATCAAAATACTGTTATGAAATTGAAGGGAAAGAGGCGTTGAAACGCCACGATGCTGGAGAGGCGGTTGTCATTCCAGTAGTTCTGAGGCCATGTGCTTGGGATGCATCACCATTCGGAAATTTGCAGGCTCTTCCTAAAGATGCGAAGCCTATTTCAACTTGGCAAAATGTGGATAGTGCCAGTTTAGATGTGGCCCGCAGGGTTATGTCAAAAGTTGATGAACTAAATGAATCTAACTAAATAAACCAACACTTATAAGGCCTCCGGCTGTCAAGGGGTAAATGTATCCATTAACGAAAAAGGCATTTAATTTTTCGCTTAACCGAGCAACGAACCGTTTAGCCAATTGGCAGCATTCTGACTTTGATTTCGAAATGGGTGTAGAGCAAGATCCTGCACCAAGTCGCTGGAGAATCGACGGGAAAACGCTGTCGCGTTTCCCGTGTTTAAGCTCCAGCGTTCGGCGAAGAAGAGGACCGCGGAAGGCCGGCAACCAGACGCGACATCCCGCAAATCAACGAAGCATGTGGCAGGAGGACGAGCCGGTGCGACCCGCGAGGATCGTCAGGGGGATGGAAGATGTCCCGAGCAATCTATAGGCTAAGGATTTTCCGAGCGCGGAACTGGTACGAGTGTGCCATCTGTCAGTCTTCAATCCAGAAGGGCCAGTACTATTACCGCGACGATCCGCATCCAATGGCCCGGAAACACCGCGGACAGACCGCGAGGCAGATTTGCGTCCACTGCATCAAGAGCGATATATACCTTGAAGAACAGCGCTCGACTGGCCAGATAGAGATTCCTTTTGATGAGTCGCTTAGTGTGCCGGTGAGAGTCGATCTGGTCGACGTTACGCAGGTCCTTCTCGAACGACTCCGGCTCGATCCGGACGAGATCTATCGCATCACCGATGAGCAACTTGAAGAGCTTGTGTGCGAGCGATTGTCAGCGATGAGATTCGAAGCACGTCGAACTGGACGTGCAAACCGGAAAGACGGCGGGATAGACATCTTCTTTTGGAATGAAGGCCATTTCCCAATCATAGGTGCGGCCCAAGTGAAGCACCATCGTGCTCGCAACAGATCGAATGGTCCAGAAATCATCCGTGACTTCCGGGGAGTCCTCGCTACCCATCCCGTTCAGTTCGGGGTCGTGATTACGAATACGACGTTTACAGTGGATGCCCGCTGGTTTGCAGATCAACAGCAAGGGCTCATTCGGCTGCGCGACGGGGAGGATCTCCGCAAATGGGTCAACGATGAATTCGTCAGTGATGAATTGTGGCGGACAGTTCCCGCCAAGATCGAGCTGTGCCCGGGCGTGGAGATCGAGATTCCGGTTTTCCGGTAGAACACTCGGAAAAGGGGGACGACCAGGTACAGGTAGGTGGCGGCGGAGAATATATCATTTCTGATGATTTTATAAAGTGCCTACGGAAAGATCTGTCCATGAGTTTTATTTACTGTTATATAAATACGTAGAAATTGGTAGGAGGGCAAAAGAATGGATTGGCCGATTGAAGATAATATTTCTATTGTGGATCTAAACCTGGACCAACACAACATTAGAACCCCTATTTCTGAAAAAGACCAAAATGCTTTAATCCGGGATATGTTTGCAAATGAGGATGCCTATGAAATTGTAAAAAGCTATGTTCAAAACGGTGTCTTTCCGGACGAATTCCCTATTGTTATAAAAGAAAATGGGCAAATGATTATAATTGAAGGTAACAGACGGTTGGCGGCCTTAAAAGCATTAAATGTACCATCGATAGTGAGTGCATGGGAGAAAAAAATTAAATCCCTGCGCAATCCTAAAATTACGAAAATCAAGGTTGTTTTTGCTCCGAGCAGAGATGCAGCAATTAAGCATATTGCCAATAAGCATACAATAAACTACAGGCGGCCTTGGAAACCGTTAAGGCAAGCATATTTTTATAAGAGCCAACTTGATGATGGAAAATCAATTGAAGAGATTATTAACGAATTTCCAGGCCACAACGTTCCAAGATTTTACAAAATGATAGAGATGCATCATTTAGCTAAGTCTATGAATATACATGAATCATTAGTATCAAAGGTTCACGATGACAGAAACTTTCCTATTACCACTTTAGAAAGGTTTTATAACGATAAGGCTGTAGCCGAGTTTCTTGGTATTGAATTCGATCTTTTTGGAACTGTACGAGGTAAAGCCCCCGAAAATGAATTTGAAAAGGGCTATAAAAGAATAATTGAAGATATCGCAATTGGTAAAATTGATTCACGGTCACATAATAAAGCGACAGAACGTGCAGCCTATTTAAAAAAATCACTTGCCAAACATAAACCAAATTTAAGAAAAATAGGGTCCTTTAGCAGCTCTGATTTTAAAGAAATACCCCCTCATAAAAAAGCTGCTAAGAAGAAACGAGTATATAGTAAAAAGCACCCTAAAGGACTATTTTATCAGTCAGACTTGCCGTTTAGGCTATCAAGCACATCATTAAGGTTAATTTATGATGAGCTCAAAGATATCGATGTTGAAAGCTTCCCAAATGCAACACATGACTTGCTAAGAAGTTTTTTAGAATGTGCATTAGTTTTTTATTTAAAATATACCGATGAGTACAATTTGATTAAGAAAGATATGAGGCATAATCCGAAATTAAGCGAAATGCTGAATTTTATATCCAGCAACAAATGTACTTCTATAGATGATGATAGTTTAAAACAAGCTGTTAAACAAGTCCTGTCCAGCTGGGGTGATAGCTACTCATTAGCAAGAATGAATATGATTAACCATAATGAAAATTGGACTTCATCTGGAAAAGATGTAAGGAGTGCATGGGGAAAAATTGAAGGGTTATTTAAAATTCTACTAAATCCGGACAAGTAAAAAATGGAGCCAGATTCGATAGTAATAAAAAAGCAACAATTCTATAGCCCACTGAGGTATCCTGGTGGCAAGGCTGGCTTAACCAATTTTTTTTTTGACGTAATTGACAACAATCAGATTTCTGATTGCACTTACATAGAACCATTCGCAGGCGGGGCGGGAGCCGCCCTTACCTTATTATTTTTAGAAAAAGTTCAAAAAATAGTTATTAATGATTTAGACAAATCAATTTATGCGTTCTGGAAGGCTATCTTATGTAATACGGACAGATTTCTCGAAAAGATAATAGAGACGGATGTAACTATAGAAGAATGGCACAAGCAGAGGAAAATCTATAAAAATAAGCGATCATCTCTTTTTAATAGAGGCTTTGCCACCTTTTTCTTAAATCGCACCAACAGATCAGGTATCATTGAAGCCAGGCCAATTGGTGGAATGGATCAGAGAGGAAAGTGGAAGATTGATGCTCGGTTCAACAAATCAAATTTAATCGAAAGGATAGAAAGAGTCGCTCTGTTTAAAAGCAGGATAAGCGTATTTAACCTTGATGGCATTGAACTTATGAAGCAAGTTCATAAAAATCCTAACATTCTGATATATATTGATCCTCCTTATTTTAAAAACGGCAGTTCTCTTTATCTCAATCATTACGAAAAACATAACCATATCGAACTGTCCTGCTTTTTAAACAGTAATCCCAATTTTAATTGGTTGCTTACATATGATAATGTGCCCGAAATTATTGCTTTGTATCCTAAAAGGAGAAAGATTAAATTTAACCTTCACTATCATGCCAACAAGCCCAAAAAATGCCAGGAGATATTAGTCAAATCCGACAACATTATTTTGCATTAGTAGCCTTTTAATCAAACTGTTCCCTCATGTAATAGAATGGGAAGCCGGGGCTGGGGTTGGGCCACGCTAAGTAATTGACATTGCCAATAAAAAAGCCTTAAAAACGTCTCTGCAACGACCGAAATACTGGTGTTTTTAGGTATCTTTTCTCGATTCTCAATATGTTACTGTGGCCCGACCCCAGGCATCCACGCGTCAGGCGAGGCAGGGGTTGTCCCTTCGGGATGCCGAGTAGGGCAAAATACCAATTCCAAAGCTTTTTTCTATTTTGACCGTCATTGTTGTTGAAACATATATAAAAGCATCAGACTTAACAAGCTGAATTAGTAATGGATAAAGTGAGAACCATTTGCAATACAAGAACAATATTATGCAGATATATAAATAAAATTTGCTTGATTTGGCAATTCTCTGTTATGATATCTAAATTATTACAGAATATGAGGGCTGGGCAAGATATATTAAATAATCACTCCCCAAAAACGCGTTTGAAATTAAATGATGTCTTATTAATGTGTTTTAGTAAGTTTTGCCTAGCGTTATACATTTTCCTGTTTTATGGTGACACAACTCAAAAATCACAATCGTTAGAGATATATTAATCAGCTTATTTAAGTCCTTTACTGTCTTTTTCTTATGTCAGGTTCAATTATATCCATAGCTGGAATGATGGGAAGTGGAAAATCAACTCTCGCCCGAGTTTTAGTTGATCATCTGGGGTGGCCTCTTTTGCCTGAGGGTTTAAGAAGCAGGCTATATTTAAATGATCTCTTTGTCGATGAAAAGAGGTGGGCATTTGATACGCAAGTTAGTTTTTTATGTGAAAAGGCTATACGCCTTAAGGGATATATAGAATCTGGTCAAAATATCATTTTAGACAGATCCCTCTTTGAAGATGTAGAAGTTTTTGCTTCACATTTTTATTTTAGGGGTAAAATTGATAAAAGGTCGTATTCAACATATAAAGAATTAGCTGATCATTTTTTGGAAGAAATCCCAACCTCAAGGCTAACCATATATTGTGAGTGCTCTCTACCTGAAATAGAAAGAAGGCTTTCTGCCCGTTTTAGTGAGTATGAAAACTTTTATCCAGAAGGGCACATTTCTGATATTTTTAGTCGATATAAATCTTGGTTTCAAAATTATAAACAATCTCCTTTATGCCGTATAAATAGTGAAAAACATGACTTTAGAATACCTTTTGTTGCCGATAAATTAGGTAAAGAAGTAATTTCAATTTTAACAGAACCTAAAACAATACCAAACCAACTAATTTTGCCGGGATTTTCAATTGAAAATTATGACAATAAAAATCTCGAAATATTAGAAGAGATAATACCAACCGAGACTTCTATACTGCGATCAAAATTTAAAAAAAGGGGGGCAAAGAGCCTCCGCTTCTATCCAACTGCTTACGTTGCAGCTCCTTTTACAGCAATCGCACAGCATAACGAAAAAGAAGCAAAATATTCAGAAACACTATTTGATTTTGATGCTCCACACGGAATCATCAAAAAAGGGCCATATAGAAAGGCTTTAAACAGCATCTCAATAATTCTGAAAAGGATGGGGTTTTCAGTTATATTGCCACACAGGGATATTAATAAGTGGGGGGGGAAAATGTTAACTCCTGAAGAAGTCTTCAACTCATGTACTCGGGATTTAATGTCATGCGATTTATTTATTGGGCTTTTAGGATTAAGCCATGGTTCGCATTACGAGTTCGGGCTTGCAATGGGTCTTAATAGACCTTCAATCATTATTGCAGTGAAAGACTTTCAGGAATCGTTTATTGCTAAAGGTATACGATCTAACAATAAAACAACACATCTTTTAAAATGTGACAATTTAAACCAAATTTCTCAGCTATTGAAAAGTTCAGATGTAAAAAATTTTCTTAATACTTTTTTTTCTCTGGAGGAAATGAAAAGATGAAAGAATATATATTTGGTTGGTATGATAACTTAAGCATATGGCCACGCATTTTTATTAAATCGATTACTATAAGTTTACCTTTTTATGTTTCTGCGTGATGAACGACAATTATAATTACGGTTCAACGACAATTAAAATTACCGGTTGACGACAATTAAAATTGCGGTTTCCGAACAAACAATAGATGATCCTGTGTTCTAAAAAAATTATAAAGGAGGACAC
>JAUVVL010000070.1 GCA_030604635.1 Desulfobacteraceae bacterium | reverse complement strand
GTGTCCTCCTTTATAATTTTTTTAGAACACAGGATCATCTATTGTTTGTTCGGAAACCGCAATTTTAATTGTCGTCAACCGGTAATTTTAATTGTCGTTGAACCGTAATTATAATTGTCGTTCATCATCTACGGGGAATATAGCGACTTTAAGGGGTAGGTTGCGAAGCTCTTTGACAATTTTATTGGCCGTGTGTGTCGTCTGAGTACGTGCTGTTTTTGCGCAATATCACTAAATCATAAACTTGCTAAAAATCCTTTTCACCAGTCTAATGTCTAATCCTGTATTCGCAGCTATTTTTTCATAAAGAGAATCATATTTATGAGAATCTCTGCAAGAGGTGTACGTCAGGTTTTGGCATGTTTCGAAATGACAACCGAAAATTCTCAGGCGACACCCTGCAAGCGGTTCGCAAAATGTGGAAGGCGTAGCTACCACTATTGTGTAGAATACTGCTCAGATAGAAAAATAGGATGCAAATATCTTAGAGGTGATGATGAATGAAATTCAACCATGAGGTCACGGCTGACAGCATACTATCTTTCGGCCAGCAATTGGTCATGCCTTGCCATTGCATCCTTAAGCTTTCTTTTTGCAGCCGTTCCAAGTTTTTTAACGTCTCTAATGAGGAGATCGACCTGCTCATCAATTTCCCTGTCTGTCATACACTGCGGCGTCAAATTTAACTGCTTTATCCGGAAATTGACATAGGGCCTGAACATCATTTCACCCCTTTTGGGTTCAGCTACTTCAATTTCAAACGTACACTCCATAATTTACCTCGGATTTCAAAAAGGATTAAAGTCAAATATTATAATTGTCAGTCAATATCCCAATATTCACGAACATCAAACTCAGATTCAGATAAAATTAGCTTCTTTTTAATATGTTTTAGAATCTTTTCCTCTCGGATTTTTAAGAAGCTTCTATATCGCCTATAATCAAGCAAATTTTTATCGATATAAGCTATTTTCATTATCGAATCGGGAACATTTTCAAAATAGCGCTTTGGATGTTTATTACTTTTGTTCTGATTTTTATTTTTTGCCAGTATCCAAAAATTAGCAAAGTGATTGATAAGAGCATCATCAAAGTTTTTCTTGCGCAAAGTTGAACGTGGAAATATGTGATCAACTTGGGGCATATTCATTTGATAATGAACTTTAGCACCACGCAGACGTTGTATTAAATGAAGCGCGAGAGGTGCATTTCCCTGGACAAGTTGAGGGCCAAACTTTTCTATTTTTTCCCAACGCCAAATCGAGTATAAAGCTTCTTTGAGGGGGAATTCGGTATTGTTCTGGTTCGATACCAGAGGCTTTAATTCCTCTCGAATGAATTTACCAAGTCTGCTATCTGCATATCGAGAGAAGGGAGACGTGAATCCAAAAAGATAAATTGCTTTTCTAATCCTGTCTATTTCATCATTAGGAACATTATGATTTTTGGCATGAAAGAGATAATACACAAAAGGAACAAGGTTGTAATAACCGCCTAAAAGCTTGCTACTGGAAATCCAACATTCATTTTGAATAAAATCTACGAGTGAACGGATAGCGTCGCAGCACTTGTTAAAATTCTTTTGAATCTTCTTTACATTTTGTTTTTTACGCAAAATGTCTATATCAAACTTTGATCCAAGATCAGATACGACAAATAGACATCGTATAATAAAATCAGTGTCGAGTTCAAAAGAGTTCCCTTCATTGATACTTTTAGCAAATTCGGGTAAAGTTGTAGCTGATTCTTTCCAATTCAGTTTTAGCATGCTAAAGATGAGATCAGATCGACTTAAAGGGGTCCCTTCCTTATTTATTCGGACAAATGCTTCAAGAACATCAGACTCAGATTTTCTGTCTGGGCTATCACTTGGTTTGCTCTCGTCTATAACTGTGGCCTTGAGGATGTTCACTTCACTGGTTAAAACATCCTTTAAAATAGAAAGATTGAGATCAAGCCTGATCTCGTGATCCTCAGATAGTTTGAGCTTCTTTTTAATATCGCGCTTAAATTTTGCCTTCTCTTTCGCACTTAAAGAAACCAAATCTTTAACTTTTTCATAGAACTTAACCGCATGGTTTTCTTCCTCTTCATCATTTTCTTCCTCTTTATCTTCCTCTTGACTGTCAACAATAGCATCTTCATTCCATTCGTTTGCTTTAGCAGGAGTAAAAAAAGAAAAAAGAAACTTATCCTCCTTGAAATCATCAGACTCCCTACCACTTAGAATGTCAAAATATAGGTCCTTACCTTCAAAAGAACCATACAAAGCAATGAACAATGCCTGAAGACGTTGCTGACCATCAAGTACCAATTTAAGTCTCTTTTTGCCTGTATTTTCATGAAAGGTAAACAAGGAATCAGTTCTATATTCTCTTACGAAATGCCTATATTGGATGTCATTATATGTTTCCCATAACAATATTATCCCTATAGGATATCCTCGCATAATCGAGTCATATAACTTGGCAATCTTTTTTTCAGACCATACAAAATCTCGCTGAATGGCAGGAAGGACAACCTCATCACTTTTTATTTGTTCAAGCAGACCTATGATACCCATGATGCCTCCTTATGATGTACACATGTTAGCGGAACAACATCCAAAAGGGTACACTTTGAAATACCCATGAAAGGTAGAATACTGATTATGTATAGTTTTTATTGAATTTAAAGTCAATACAAACAGGTGTCTATCAGTTGAGATACGAAATCACCTATTTGTATAGGACGGCCCGCTCCGTGCCATCCTGAAAAACACGGAGCTTGTTTCTTATGATTGAGTGATGTGTCTCGCAAAACGGGGATGACTTTTGTATTCCTCCGTCAGCTTTTCATGTCTCTTCACAAAATCGTCGAATTTTTTCTGAAAGTCCGGCTTTAACTTGATAATACCAGATCCCGCGCCGGCCTTCGATATTAGATCAATGCCAAATAATGCGATGTTGGCCAACTGCCACAATCCGGCGTCCATTAGCAATTGATCCTCTTTATCAAAAAAAGGGGAATAAATTTCACCATCTCCGATGGTAGGAGACCAGTCCGAAGCAGCACTGAAAATATTTGAATGGCTGTAAAGATAATTGATCAGGTTCTTGAAATATTGCAGCTTCTCTGAGTGCCTTGGATAGGTAGTTTCAATCCAATCGTATGCTTTCTTCTGAAAACCTTTGGCTTCAGACATGGTGCCGTCATCGTGATAATTAACCACTTCTTTATCATCTGTGACAGTCAGAGCATATCCCGCTTTTGAGATAGATTCTATTGCAAGCCTCATCATAAGCTGCGCTTGGTTCTCATGACGGCGCAACAAAGATAATAATGAAAGTACGAGCGATTTACGCAACTGAGTCAGGAAGGCCAGGAAATGGATCGCCTCGGGCCTGATCCCTTCATAGAAATCATTCAGAAAGAAAATTATGTCATTTGCATGAATCGCAAGCCTGGAATTTTTGGCGATTGTGTCCAACAAGATCTCATTTTCCGCTTTGGCTATATCCATGATTTCTAATGATTGCATGACAACCTCACTGAAATCTATCGGTCAATACTTCACCTAAAGACAAGGTTTCTGGACCCAAATCCAGCCCTCTTTCTCCGCGAATTGAATTTCACTGTTAGATGGTAAGATTACATTCTTTCCAAGAAAATCGACACCTGCCAATACACAAATTGCTGCGTCTAATGCATCATCATTTTGTTTCATCAGGTCTGTTCCCTTGGGCAAATTAATATGGTTTTCCAGTGATTGCAAAATAGATTTACGAGCCTGGATTCCATCTTTTTTCTTATTCTTATAACCCTTAATCATGAATCCTTTAACAATTAAGGTTGCTGCTGGATAAACCTCAATAGCGCAGACTTGGGAATTCATCGTAGGGGCCGTTGTTAACAGAGGAATGGATTCACCAGTTTGAGCTCGCAATTGATTTAGCAGCTTCAATGCGGAATGAGCTGTGCGTGCTATGCGATCTGCGCCAACATCGAGAGGCTTCTTGCCAATTTGATTTCTAACGGTCTTATCTGTGAGGCGGTTAAATAGCATCTCTGGTTCGGCTGAAATATGGGCTCCTGCTTTATGCAAATGGAGGCTTTTTCCTAAATCAGTAGGCCAGCCCAAAGGGGCATCGAATGCAATAAGAGTAGGCTGATTATCAGTAATCCAGCCAGTTATAGTTCCAAGAACTGAGTTTTCAATAGATCCGATGGTGACATTGGAAACATGGCATTCATTTGCGTCAAAGTGTCCAAGCGCAAGGCCTACGTTCTTGTCTTGTGCGGCGCAATCAATGCCAATTATGGTAGTCGAAATATTCATTGCTGTCGATTCTATGATTCAAAAGGGATAATTAAATATCCCACAACCGTGATATTCAGGCAAGTTCATTTTGAACTGTGTGAAAAGGAAAATCGCCTATCTTTAATATTACGAGATGGAACTTCCCGCTCCGTAACTGAGTTCTAAAACACGGAGCGTGATAAGATGGGAAGTGGAATATATTTTAAGTGCCCTAATTGCGGCAAGACATATAAGCCGGTTCTGGACAGAAAACATCCCGAAATACCAATCCAGAGAGAATTTCCGGGAACTCCTACATGGCAAAGAGAGCAACACATATCCGGCCTCTGTTCAGATAAATGTTGGAATGAATTCTTAGGGATAAGGTAGGAAAAACATGGTAAGCGGTATATTCACATATAACCACTTCCGGTTTTATGGCCCCAAAACCAAAACATCAAAACGTGGTGTTGATGTACCGCCGCAAATGATGAAACAGTTAAAAGAGTGGAAGATTGCATGTCCTTCCAATGACCTTGGCCTCATATTCCCGAACGAAAGCGGTAAACCCATGTCATCATTGAATATGTATAATAGAAAGTTTTTACCTGCCTTGAAAAAGGCAAACCTCAATAAAATCCGTTTCCATGACCTGCGACATATCTTTGCAAGCCTTTTAATAGACCAGAGGGAAAATATCAAATATATCCAAAATCAGATGGGGCATGCTTCAATCAAAATAACTATGGATACATATGGTCACTTAATAAAGGATGTGAATAAAGAGGCTGCAAGCAGGCTTGGAGAGGCCATTTTTGAGCAAGATGGTAGCAAAATGGTAGCAAAAACGAAAAAAGAGGTTACAGCATGAACCATAACCCCTTGTATCACTGGAGGCGGCAACCAGATTCGAACTGGTGAATAGCGGTTTTGCAGACCGCTGCCTTACCACTTGGCTATGCCGCCCAAAAAAATGGAGCGGGAAACGGGATTTGAACCCGCGACTTCGACCTTGGCAAGGTCGCACTCTACCGCTGAGTTATTCCCGCTTAATGTTTAAAGTTTTTAAAATATTTATTGCGATTTTGTCAACAAAAAAAATTACGTCTGAAATAGATTTTTGAACCTTATAAAATAGTCTACACCTGACCAGACCGTTAATACCAGGGCTGCCCATAAAAATACGGTCCCGATTGCATGGAAATCGATTGTAAAGTATTCAAAGTGAAATAAAAGTGGGATGATGGCGGCGATCTGAAAGCCGGTTTTGTATTTTCCAAGTCTGGATGCGGAAACATCTTTCCCCTGTTGAGCAATTATATTTCGCAAACCGGTTACGGCAATCTCTCTGCCTATGATGATGCAAACAATCCAGGCCGGCACCCATCCGAGAGAAGCCAACATAATAAAAGAAGAAGAAGCCAGGAGCTTGTCTGCAATCGGATCCATCATTTTTCCGAAGTCGGATTCCAGCCCTTTTTGCCTTGCAAAAAATCCGTCCAGAAAATCTGTTATGGCGGCCGCACTGAAAATAAGCGCAGCTGCAAATGTACAAATCCGGTTCGGAAACAAAAGCAGAACCACAATTACCGGTGCTGCTGCTATGCGAAACAGCGTCAGGCTATTGGGATGACTCAATATCTTTTTTATTTGTCCGCCTGAAAACATTGTCTTTACCTTTTTAAGAGACCATCAATATTTACTTTTTCGCCTTGTCCCAGTCGTCAAGAAAGGCCTTCAGACCCTTGTCTGTCATAGGATGGGCCGCCAGCTTTGCGAGAACATCGAAGGGAATTGTGGCAATATCGGCGCCCATTAAGGCCGATTCGAGCACATGAAGCGGATTGCGTATACTGGCTACGATGATCTCGGTGTCAAATGCGTAATTACTGTATATCTCAACAATCTGCTCTACCAGCAGAAGGCCTTCCTGCGACAGGTCATCAAGGCGGCCGATAAAAGGGCTTACAAATGCAGCCCCGGCTTTTGCCGCCATAAGGGCCTGGAGCGGCGAGAAAACCAGCGTTACATTTGTTTTTATCCCCTCTTCCGCAAGTCTGCGTGTTGCCTTTAAGCCGTCCACTGTCATGGGAATCTTAACGACGATATTTTCGTGGATCTTTGCCAGTTGACGGGCCTCTTTGATCATACCTTCGGCATCGATACTGATAACTTCAGCGCTGATGGGTCCGTCCACTATTTCGCAAATATCTCTTATAATCTCTTCAAAATCTCGACCTTCTTTAGCAACCAGGCTCGGATTAGTTGTAACGCCATCAACCATGCCCATGCTGTGGGCTTCCTTAATTTCGTCTATGTTCGCAGTATCTATAAAAAATTTCATCTGATAAAATCTCCTGTGTGGTAGCTTCGGTATTATTTTTTTGAATGCGATGCTACGAATTTATCCCTGCACTCTGTACTGCAAAAATACAAATCTTCTCCCTCGACTTTCATATGTACACCGTCTCTTTTGGAAAAATATACTTCACAAAATGGGTCTTTAATCAAGTCGTCTTCAATCTCACCGGCTGTTTTGCCAAACACCGTTTTTTGCGGCGATTTGTCCTGAATCATCCAGGATTTCAGAGCCCTGTAACAAAGGTATATAATTACCAATAAGATTATTAATCGCATCTATACTCAACAATCCTTTGTTCATTCTCTTCCAGGATATCTAACAGATATTGCATATCCTTTTTTAAAACAGGATGAACAATCTTCGGATCTATATCACAAATAGGTCTTAATACAAAACGTCTTTTGTGCATTCTGGGATGAGGAATAACAAGTTCGGATGAATTTGTCACCAAATCATCATAAAAAATTATATCCAGATCGAGAATCCTGGGGCCGAACCTTATAGGGCCATAAACACGGCCGGCATCACGTTCAATCGACTTAAGTTCATTAACCAACTGAAAAGGATCAAGAAAGGTTTCAATCTTTACCACAAAATTTACGAACCAATCCTGATCCTCGTAATCGACGGGATCGGTTTTATAAATTCGTGACTGAGCCTTTAAAACTGCTTTGCCGGATATAGTCAGGGCATCAATGCCTTTTTGACAGTTTATAAGTTTGTTGCCGATGTTGGACCCTGTACCGATGTATGCAGTATGATTTTCCATTATTGTATAGAATCCGAGCGGGTTAGAAACCGATGGACCCAATCCTTTCAACAGCCTCTTTTAATCTTTCCTTATCGACAGTTAAGGCCATTCGCACATACCCCTCTCCTGCTGCGCCGAATCCATTGCCCGGGGTTACCACGATACCTCCATTTGATAAAAGATGACTCGTAAATTCTGCTGAATTATATCCTTTAGGCACCTCGATCCAGACATAGAACGTTGCACGGGGCTTCTCCACCGAAAGTCCCAGCTCAACCAGTCCATCAACAAGAATATCACGGCGCTCTGTATAAACTCTGTTTATATTTTCAACACAAGCCTGATCTTCTTCCAAGGCAGCTATGCCTGCAATCTGTACCGCCTGGAACGCTCCGGAATCGATATTACTCTTTATCTGACCCAGGGCCTGTATTACCTCTGCCCTCCCCACAGCAAATCCAATGCGCCATCCTGTCATATTGTATGTCTTTGAAAGTGAATGAAACTCAACACCCGTCGCCTTAGCACCCTCTGCTTCAAGAAAACTTATCGGCCTGTATCCGTCAAAGGCCAACTCAGTATAGGCCGCATCATGACAGACAATGATATTGTGCGATTCGGCAAAGGCGACCACCTCTTGAAAGAACGCCCTGGTTGCAACCGCTGATGTCGGGTTATTTGGATAGTTGATGAACATCATCCTGGCTTTGTCGGCAATCTCTTCGGGCACGGTATTAAAATCTGGCAGGAAATCGTTTTCTTTTAACAGATCCATGAAATATGCTTGTCCACCGGCAAACTGAACACCTGTGTGATACACGGGATAGCCCGGACTTGTCACAAGGGCCAGGTCACCTGTATTGATAAAAGCAAGGGGAATATGTGCAATCCCTTCCTTGGACCCGATCAGCGTCACAACTTCATTTTCATAATCAAGATCCACATTGAACCTGCGCTTGTACCAGCGGGCAACAGCCTCGTTAAAATCGCCCATTCCCGAATAGGACGGATATCTATGGTTAGCCGGATCGATTGCGGCTTTATTTAATGCTTCTATGATGTGCGGCGGTGTCGGCATGTCCGGATCTCCGACACCCAAATCGATAATATCAACTCCCCGTTTTCTGACCTCTTCCTTTTGCCTGTCAATCTCCTTGAAAAGATAGGGTGGTAAACTGTTTAACCTGTCGGATTTCTCAATCGTGATCATAGACTCTATTTCCCCTCGCTTCTTTTCCAGGCATCTTCCCAGAGTTGTGCCTTGTAAATAATGCGGGCATCACCTTCAAGGTAAATGTCGTAAAATCTGCCCTGTTTTTCTTTATAATAGATGTAAAGATGTCCTCCGCTCCTGGTCATTACTTTGACCGGGGATTTTATTTTCGTTTTGTTGGCCATGACGATAGCGCAGGCGATCGCACCTGTTCCGCAGGCCAAGGTTTCATCCTCAACGCCACGCTCATACGTCCGGATAGCAACGATATCGTCATTTTGAAGGCATACGAAATTTACATTGGTGCCGGCAGGAGCAAACACGTCATGGAACCGGATTTCCCTGCCCATTTTAACGACTCCGATATCGTCGATATTGTCCGCCTCGACAACCACGTGGGGGACACCGGTGTTGACACTGCTGACGGAAAGTCTGCTGTCTTCCAGCTCAAGGGTATAATCAGTCTTGAGGTCTGCCGGATCAGGCATCTTTATCTTTACCTGTTCCTTCGCAACCTTGGCATGAACGATACCTGCTTTGGTTTCAAAGGACATCTCAGATCCTGCAATCCCGTTTAAATATGCAAAGCGGGCAGCACACCTGGCGCCGTTTCCGCACATCTCGGCAACGCTCCCGTCGGAATTAAAAAACCGCCACCTGAAATCAACAGCATCAGCGTTTTCAATAAGTATTAATCCGTCAGCGCCCACAGACATTTTCCTGCGGCACACACTTGCAATGAAATTCGTCAAACCTGCTTCATTGACAACCATATTTCGGTTGTCAATGATGATAAAATCGTTGCCGCTGCCGCTCATCTTGTAAAAATCAATCTTTTCCATAATTCCTAACATGGATAAGCCGGAACCAAATAGTTATTAATCAAGCTATATCAACTCTTTTATACTCACCGCAGAGCCGCAGAGAACGCTGAGAATTTGTTGTTTTTTGCTTTCCGCTGAGAGGGCGGAAAGCAAAAAGAGATAACCCTGAAGGGGTACAAATGCTCACGGACACTATTCAGCGATAGACAGTATAAGCTTATAGTTTTTATCGTCCCGCATTCAGCGGGACTGAGCACTTTTCCATTGCCGTCCTCTCAACGGCAATGGAAAAATAATTTATCTTTGCGCTCTGCGCCTCAAGCGAAGCGGGCGGTGGATAAAGAAAATAAACTTCAAAATTAAAACACTAAATTCCTTAATCACTCAATCTTCAAGAAAAGGCGGAATCGACTCACCTGCAACCAAATCCTCGTAGTTCTGGCGATCCTTGACAACATAAAACCGGTCATCCTTTACCATCACTTCAGCCACCCTGGGCCTGGAGCAATAATTGGACGACATGGTAAAACCGTATGCACCTGCACTCATCACCGCAAGGAGATCACCCTGCTTTACATCGGAAATCTTGCGTTCAACCGCCAGAAAATCCCCGGTCTCGCAAATCGGACCCACAACATCGGCCATTATCGGCGGATCTTCGGTGGTTACAACCGGTTTAATAGCATGAAAAGCGTTATACAATGTCGGACGCATCAGATCGTTCATACCGGCATCAGCAATAACGAACTCCTTGTTTTTACCCGATTTCCTGAAAAGAACCCTTGTAACCAGTATCCCGGCATTCCCAACAATAACCCTGCCGGGTTCCAGGATAAGGTAAAGATGCGTGCCTTCAAGGGACTTGACGATTGCTTTGGCATATTCACGGGGATGGGGCGGCGATTCATCGTCATAGGTTATTCCCAGACCTCCGCCCATATCAAGATATTGGATCTCGATTCCCAATTGCTTAAGCTCATTTATCAGGTTTTTTAAGCTTTCCAAGGCTTCTTCAAAAGGTTTTGCTTCCGTAATTTGTGATCCAATATGGCAATCGATGCCGACAATATCGATGTTCTCAAGCTTGTTTGCAACTTTGTACCCTTCAATGGCGGTCTCTGTGTTAATGCCGAATTTACTTTTTTCCAGGCCGGTTGAAATATACGGATGAGTCTTGGGATCAACGTCAGGGTTTATTCGAATGGCAACCGGTGCTCTTCTTTTTAATAGCCCTGCCCTTTTGTCTATAAGTTCAAGTTCCTCAAGGGATTCGATATTGAACATCAATATGCCTGTATCAAGGGCATAGTCGATCTCATCGACACGTTTTCCAACACCGGAATAAACTATTCTGTCAGGAGAAAAACCGGCTTTTAACCCGCGATACAGTTCTCCGCCCGAGACAATATCAAGGCCGCCGCCAAGGCTTTCAAACAGTTTCAAAACAGCCAGGTTGGTATTTGCCTTTGCAGAAAAACAGATAAGCCTCTTTAAACCCTCAAAGGCCTCATCGAAAATCAGGAAATGACGCTTTAAGGTTGCGTGGCTGTATAAATAAAAGGGAGTGCCGACATTTTCGGCAATCACCCTGATTGGAACATCCTCACAATACAACTCATTTTTGCGGTATATAAAATGATGCATAACTTACCTTATTTATTGCAAAATTGTTTTATGTCCGGCATCAGTAGTGTCCAAGATAATCTGATTTTCATGAAGTGGGTCATACGTCCATATTGACTCATGCAGGGATTGCTTGAAATAAAAGATACTTTTGCTTTGTAAAAACTGATTTAGTAATATTTACAGTCTGTTTTATAAACATCGATCATTTATTTTTGACAAAAGTGATCCGGCATGACATATTCGTATTAAATCATTGACTGCCGATAGTTTTTCTTTGCTGGGCGGCTTGGGCGGCGCCTTCTTGCCACACCCCGAGCAAAAAAAGATAAGCAAAATCACAATTGAAATTGTAAAAATCAGACCTTTTTTGAAATTTTTAAACATAAATAATAGGTTATCCTTTCATATCTTCATCAAGTTCCTTTTCAGCCTTCTTTATGGCAGCCATTACATTTTCTGTGGCTGTACCGCCGGTAGATTTTCTCCGGTTTATCATCTCTTCGGTGGTTAAAACGTCAAAGATGTCCTTATTAATCAGAGATGAAAAGGATTTTAACTCTTCCAGAGTAAGTTCATGAAGCTCCATTTTCTTACTCAACGCGTAGCCAACAGCCTGGCCGACACAGCTATGGGCCTGGCGGAACGGCATGCCTCTGGTTACAAGATAATCCGCCATGTCCGTTGCGTTTAAAAATCCCGTGGATGCCGCCTGTCTCATAGCTTCCTGGTTTATTATCAGCTTAGGAATCATTTTTATGTAAATTTCAATACAATCTTTTAATATATCCACAGTGCCGAATAAGGCGGCTTTATCCTCCTGCATGTCACGGTTATAAGCCAGCGGCAACGATTTCATAATGGTCAAAATGGCCATTAAGTCCCCAAAAACACGACCGGTTTTACCGCGAACAAGTTCAGGTACATCGGGATTCTTCTTTTGAGGCATAATGCTGCTGCCGGTGGCAAAAGAATCCGGAAGCTCAATAAAACCGAATTCGGATGAAGACCATAGAACAAACTCTTCTGACATGCGGCTGAAATGAACCATGCAAATACTTGCCGCCGATAAAAATTCGATTATAAAATCCCTGTCTGAGACTGCATCTATGCTGTTTGCAGATACCTTTGGAAAGTCAAGAAGCTTGGCCGTATAATCCCTGTCAATGGGATATGTTGTTCCGGCAAGGGCTGCGCTGCCAAGCGGCATCACGTTTATGCGTTCCAGACAGTCCCTGAATCTGTCGGTATCTCTTGAAAACATCTCATAATACGCCATCAGGTGGTGGGACAAAAGAACCGGTTGTGCCCGCTGGAGATGCGTGTATCCCGGCAAAACAACATCGATATGGTTTTTTGCAAGATCCACTATGACCTTTTTTAGCATAACAAGGCGCTTTATTGTATTTATAGTCTCAGCCCTTAAATACATCCTCACATCCAAGGCCACCTGGTCATTTCGACTCCTTGCGGTATGAAGCTTCTGGGCGGCTTTTCCCGCCAGCTGGACAAGCTTGGTTTCAACATGCATATGGATATCCTCCAGGCTGTTATCAAATTGGAAATTTTTCTGATCTATCTCCCTTTTTATCTTGCCAAGTCCCTCAATCAATGATGAAGCATCCTCTTCAGAAATAATAGACGCCTTAGCAAGCATCCGGCAATGGGCGATGCTGCCTTCAATATCATAAGGATAGAGCCGTTTATCAATATCAATCGAAGATGTAAAATCTTCAACGATTTTATCTGTCTTCTCAGAAAACCTGCCATTCCAGGGCTTTTTAGGCATATACAACCTCTGTTTCAGTACTTTGATCCCTCAAGTATTGACGATCTCGTAAAAAGTCAAAACTTGCTGAATTATTCAATTTTACGCATTCATAATGCCTTTAAATAATTCGCAATTCCTTAATCCCTAAATTCCTAAATCCATTTAAAAATGACTTTTTACATGGGCATCAATATTCAATCATCAATCTAATATCTCATCAAGACATGCCACGAGGGCGTCTATATCTTCTTTTCCAATAATAAGGGGGGGAATAAAACGTAAAATATTCCCCTGGATACAGTTTATCAGAAACCCTTTTTCCATGCATGAAGTGACAACAGGATCCCCTTCAATTTTAAGTTTCATACCCAAAAGCAGGCCGATACCGCGAACATCCACAATCGATTCATGCCTGTCTTTCAGCCATGAAAGTCTTTCCTTAAAATATGCTCCGACTTTTAAGCAATTACCTATGACATTCTCTCCGGTAAGCACCTTGACAACCTCAAGTGAAGCTGCGGTGACAACCGGCGTACCTCCAAATGTTGAAGCATGTGCTCCCGGCCCGAATGCTTCTGATACATGTTCCTTGGCCAGCATAGCCCCTATGGGCAACCCATTGCCTAGGGCTTTAGCCAGGGTCATTATATCCGGCTCAAGCCCGAAATGCTCGTACGCAAAAAGCTTGCCTGTACGGCCGATTCCGGTCTGTATTTCATCAAAAATCAGGAGAGTACCGGTTTCATCACAAGTTTGTCTAACGGCCTTAAGGTAACCTGAGTCAGGGTAGCAAACACCGCCTTCACCCTGGATCGGCTCTATTAAAACAGCGCATGTAAACCGGCTGATTTTGTTGCGCAATGCATCAATGTCATTAAACGGCACAAAATCAAAACCCTCAAGTACAGGTTCGAATCCCTTTTTTATCTTGTCCTGTCCTGTGGCAGAAAGGGTGGCCATGGTACGTCCATGAAAAGATTTCTCCATAGAAATTATTCTGTAGCGGTCGCTTTCCCCTTTTTCCTTGAAATACTTCCTGACCAACTTTATGGCGGCCTCATTTGCTTCAGCACCGCTGTTACAGAAAAAAACCCGATCAGCAAAACTGTTTTCCGTAAGCCATGATGCCAGCTCTATTTGGGGCACTGTATAGTAAAGGTTCGACACATGAAAAAGGGTATCAGCCTGCCTTGAAAGCGCCTTTGAAATCCTTGGATGGGCATGACCAAGGTTGCATACGGCGATCCCGGCAACAAAATCGGTATAACTTCTGCCCTCTGTATCCCAGAGCGTACATCCATTGCCCCTTGCGATAGCGATTGGAAATCTTTTGTAAGTTTTTGCTATAACCTGATCTGATTTTTTTATTATATCTTTGCTCATATCATGATAATCCTGAAAAAAAATCATTAACTCAGTCTTTACAAAGCCGTCACACTGTCACCTCAGTCCCTATCCTCTTATCGGTAAAAAGCTCCAGTATTATTACTACTTTGTCACATTTCGGGAAAAGCATCAGTGAGCCTCGATGGTGATCAGACGTAGGAAGTGTCACTGTTTGAGTGTATTAGTGAGCGTTATGAAAAAGCAGCACACAGAAAAGCCTTGAGTTTGTGC
>JAUVVL010000249.1 GCA_030604635.1 Desulfobacteraceae bacterium | reverse complement strand
CTCAATTTTGTTCAAGTTCAAGGAAGGCGAAAATTTTAACCACAGGAATACATGGAGTATTTTGAGGATTAAAATTTGAGCCTGACACAGAAATTGGGCAAAAGGGGGCGTTTTGCAAAGGTCTCGATTTGTGACACTTTATTGGGGATGGTAGTTGATATGGTAGACCAAAAGAAACCCGACAAGAAAATTAATAAGCCAAAACCGTCGGAATATGAGGAGATCATTGAACTTGCCGATGAAACAACCGGTGAAGGTTCTGATTTGGAAGGTGATCCTTTAGAAGCAATTTTTGTCCTTGATGATGAATTAGACGCGGCATTGGCCATGAATCAGGGTATGGAAGATGATTTCATCGGCTCCCTGGGGATGGAGCTGGACTCAGAATCAGAAACAGTTGACAAAGAGGATTTGCCTGAAGCAAAAGGCATATCGGATGATCAGGTTGAGGCGGCTTTAGAGCGTGTTATAAGGAAAATGTTTTACGAAAAAATCGATCATATTCTTGCCGACGTAATTGATAAAACAGTTTCAGGGGAAATAGAAACGTTAAAAGGCGCTATGCTCGGAGATGCAGGGGGTAACGAGAAATGACAGCACTGATAGACAGAAATTTCGTTCTGCCTGATTGAACTTGTCAAAGGCGCTGAAAACCGAATAGTAAACAGATCGGGGATTATTCAATAATCCCCTTTTTAAATTTTTACAGTTGTATCTGCATTTTGTGCATTTTGCGCTATGCGATTTACATGGAGGAGTAATATAATATGAGTTCCGATCTACTTGATAAAGGTTATGAACCCCATGACGTGGAAAAACGTTGGTACGATTTCTGGGAAAAAGAATCGCTCTTTGCGTCAAACGAAGAACAAAGCGCACAACAGTGTTATTCCATTGTGATCCCTCCACCGAATGTTACCGGTGTTCTCCACATGGGTCACGCTCTTAATAATACATTACAGGATATTCTCTGTCGCTACAGGAGATTGCGCGGCGATAACGTCCTGTGGATGCCGGGTACCGACCATGCAGGAATCGCTACCCAGAATGTTGTAGAAAAAGATCTTGCCGGCAAGGGAATGGATCGCTACCAGCTTGGCAGAGAAAAGTTTGTTGAGGCGGTTTGGGAATGGCGCGGTGAATATGGCAGCGCCATTATCAATCAACTCAAACGCCTTGGAGCTTCATGTGACTGGGAGCGGGAGCGTTTTACCATGGACGAGGGGCTTTCAAGAGCGGTGCGCAAGGTTTTTGTGGATTTATACCATGAAGGTCTTATCTACCGTGGCAACTACATTATTAACTGGTGCCACCGCTGCCATACGGCGCTCGCTGATCTTGAGGTGGAACATGAGGAGCATGACGGCCATCTGTATTATGTCCGATATCCTTTTACAGGTGGAACAGGAGGCCTTGTTGTTGCAACGACCCGGCCTGAAACCATGTTAGGTGATACGGCCGTGGCCGTAAATCCGGATGATGAGCGCTATCACGGTATCGATTCCAGCCAGGTGATTCTGCCCCTTATGAACAGAAAACTTGCCATCATCAAGGATAAATATGTCGATATGTCGTTCGGAACCGGAGCATTAAAGATTACGCCCGCGCATGATCCCAATGACTTTGAAATCGGCGACCGCCATAACCTTGAACGTGTCAAAGTAATCGGAGATGACGGTCTGATGACATCCGAAGCTGGCAGGTTCATGGGGCTTGATCGGTTCCAATGCAGAGAAGCCGTGGTTAAAGCACTAAAAGAAGAGGGGCTTTTGGAAAAAGTTGAGCCGTATAAGCACAGTATCGGCCACTGTTATCGGTGTAAGACTATAATTGAACCTAATTTGTCAAAACAGTGGTTTGTAATGGTCAAGCCCCTTGCGGAAAAGGCGATCGATGCGGTCAAAAACGGTGAAACAAAAATCATTCCTGAAATATGGACGAAAACTTATTTTGAATGGATGAATAATATTAAGGACTGGTGTATTTCAAGGCAGATATGGTGGGGGCACCAGATCCCGGCATGGACCTGCGAGAAGTGTAATGAGTTAATCGTTTCCATGGATACACCTGAAGCATGCCCGGCTTGCAAAGGGGAAGATCTTGTGCAGGAAACCGATGTCCTGGATACCTGGTTCAGCTCCGCCCTGTGGCCATTTTCCACCATGGGATGGCCGGATGAAACACCGCTTTTGAAATTGTTTTATCCTACATCTGTACTTGTTACAGGCTTTGATATTCTCTTTTTCTGGGTGGCACGCATGATGATGATGGGGATCCATTTCATGGAGGATGTGCCGTTTAAAGAGGTATATGTGCATGCCCTGGTGCGTGACGAAGAAGGCAAAAAGATGAGCAAGTCGACTGGAAATGTGATCGACCCATTGAGCGTTATTGAACGCTATGGAACCGATGCGTTCCGTTTTACCCTGGCGGCCTTTGCAGCACAGGGCAGAGATGTCAAGATGTCGGAAAAGCGCGTCGAAGGCTACCGTCATTTTATCAACAAGATCTGGAATGCCGCCCGCTTTGCACTGATGCACATAAATAAAGGATATGAAAACATAGAAAACGAACACCTGTCACTTGCGGACCGGTGGATTTTATCCAGACTCAATCGTGTTGTTGGCAAAGTTTCTGTAGCCATTGACAGTTACAGGTTCAATGATGCGGCCGGAGCGCTTTACAAGTTTGTATGGCATGAGTTCTGTGACTGGTACCTTGAAGCCATCAAACCCACCTTGTACGGCCACGAGGAACAAAGTCGGCAGGAAGCAACCATGGGCGTGCTGTGGCGTGTCCTGCGGGATACACTTGTTCTGCTTCACCCGTTTACACCCTTTGTGACAGAGGAAATCTGGCATAAGCTGCCGGGGACACAGGGCTCTATCATGAAAACTGTCTTTCCTTCAGATGTTCGTGATGACGTCAGCCGACTTCGCGACCTTGAAGCAGAGTCAAAAATGGAGCTTATCACAGGGGTTATAACCGGAATCAGAAATGTAAGGGGCGAGATGAACATTGCTCCGTCGTTATCCCTGGTCGTTTCGGTCCAGGCACAGGAGGAATCAACAAGGGAAACGATCAAACAGTACCAGGACATGATCATTAATCTTGCCAGACTCAAATCTTTTTCTGTCGAAAAGGCAGGGAAAAGGCCAAAATCATCGGCGACCGCTATTGTAGATGATGCTACGATTTTTGTTTCATTAGAAGGTATTATTGATTTTACCAAAGAGATTAAACGTCTTGAAAAGGAAATTAATAAACTGACGAACGAATTGACTGTTGTTTCAAAGAAACTGAGCAATGAGGATTTTGTCAGTAAGGCACCCGCACAGGTAGTGGGGAAAGTTAAAGAAAAACACAGAATCTTTGTGGAGAAGCAGGAAAAACTCCAGTCGCATCTGGACAGGATCAGGGAGTTTGAAGCTTAGTACACGTATTCTTAAATACGATTACGTATAATATTTCATCTCACCGCAGAGACGCAGAGAGCGCAGAGAATATGTTTTTTTTGCTTTCCGCTGAGAGGACGGAAAGCAAAAACGTTCATCCCTGCGGGATAAAGAAATAAATATCTGTTTTTAATGATAATGCTACTTCAATAAAAATTGATCTATTTTCCTTTGCCGTCCTCTCAACGGCAAAGGAAAAATCTTTTTATCTCTGTGTCCTTTGCGTCTCAAGCGAAGCGGGCGGTAAAAAAACTACTAAAATACGTCATCGAACTTACGAATTAGAGTAATTAGAAAGATTTAATCATGAATTCCATACAGCATCTTATCGAAACAGCGCTCAAAGAGGACATCGGGCCGGGAGATATTACAACTGACAATCTTGTCGGTCCCGATCTTGAGGGCAAAGGCGTAATCATTGCCAAAGAGCCCCTTGTCATTGCAGGACTTGATGTGGCCCGACAGGTTTTTGAGTGTCTTGATTCCGAAGTTATATTCAGAGCAGGCTATAAAGATGGTGATGTTATTAAAGACGGTGGAACTGTAGCGGAAGTTGAAGGTAAGCTCCGCGTCCTTCTTACGGGTGAACGTACCGCCTTGAATTTCCTTCAGCGTCTTTCAGGCATTGCCACATGTGTGCGCTTATATGTGGATGAGCTTGCAAATCAAAGTGTCCGGCTGGTCGACACTCGCAAGACCGCACCCGGATGGCGTGTTTTAGAAAAATATGCTGTCCGTGTGGGCGGAGCCCATAATCACCGCATGGGGCTGTATGACGGGGTTCTGATCAAAGATAATCACATCGCTGCCTGCGGCGGAATAATAAAGGCCGTTGATAGAATTCGGGCCAATGTATCTCATCTTGTAAAAATAGAGGTGGAGGTCTCCGACCTGAGCCAGGTAAAGGACGCCATCGACGCCGGCGCCGATGTTATCATGCTCGATAACATGAATATACAACAGATTAAAGAGGCCGTAGCGTTTATCAATGGAAAAGCAGCGGTTGAAGTGTCAGGAGGGATAACAAAGAAAGGACTTAAACCATTGGCAGATACCGGGGTTGACATCATCTCCGTAGGTGCGCTGACCCACTCTGCAAGGTGTGTGGATATCAGCATGCAGGTTGAAGCAGCTGACTAACCTGACATTTTGGACAGCTTATTATGATCCCGATCCGTGATATAATCCCTTCTAAAAGTTATCCGGTTGTCAACAATGCTATCATCGGTATCAACGTAATTATTTATCTGGTGGAGATGGCTCAAGGGGCCGGTTTAGAGCGTTTCATCTATATTTATGGCCTTGTCCCAGCCCGTTACTCGCTTCCCGAGGTCGCAACCTATTTTACAACTGGCCAGCAGCTTTTTTCCGTACTCTCTTTCATGTTTCTCCATGGCGGATTCTGGCACCTTCTCGGAAATATGTGGTCGCTTTACATCTTTGGCGATAATGTCGAAGATCGCCTCGGTCCTTTACGCTATTTTTTATTTTATCTTCTTTGCGGTTTCACATCCGGTCTTTCCCATCTTATTTTCAATCTTAACTCCAATGTGCCCACCATCGGAGCAAGCGGCGCCATAGCAGGCGT
>JAUVVL010000179.1 GCA_030604635.1 Desulfobacteraceae bacterium | reverse complement strand
TCTTCTATCCTCCGTCTCATTGCTTAAGACAGCTAAAGAGTTAAGAGCAGATAGGCATTGGCGGGCAGGTCACTTCAAACTTTAGGCACTTTTGGGTTTCTCCGCCTTTGGCGGATCCAGGATAGGTTTTTTGACATAAAATACGTCATCGAATTTACGAATTAGAGCACTAAGTTTCCGAATTTATTGTGCCTTGCAAATGAGCGAATCTGACCAACCCTTTAATGGGAGACTCGTGAGAAATTTGGGCTAATCCGGATTCGGGCTAAACAATTAAAGGAGGTTTGTATTATGAAAAAATTATTAGCGCTGCTGACCATGGTCACACTAATTTCCTTTTCAGGCTCTGCAATAGCTGCCATGGAAATCAAGCTAGGCGTTGTGACCAAACCTGGTTCCGCCCAAAACATTGCAGCAGAAAAGTTTAAAGAACTTATTGAACAGCGATCAAACGGCGACATCAAGGTTCAAATCTTTCATTCCGCATCCCTCGGCAATGAAACTGAAATTCTCCAGCAGGTGCAGATGAACACTGTTCAGATGGCCATCGTCACGGGTGGTCCTTTTGACACCTTTGATCCCATGGCAAGGGTCATAAACTATCCCTTTCTCTTTAAAGACCATGCGCAGGTAGATAAAATCCTGGATGGCCCGTTAGGAGCCGAATTATTAAAAAGCCTGGAGGGATCAAGCTTTAAGGGCCTATGTTTTTCCGAAAACGGATTTAGAAATCTTACAAACAACCGACGACCCGTCAAAAGCCCGAAAGACATTAAAGGACTCAAAATCAGGACCATGGCATCTGCAATCCATAAAACTATTTGGCAGACTCTTGGCGCTAATCCCACCCCCATGCCCTGGCCCATTTACACGGAATTGGAACAGGGTGTTATCGATGGTCAGGAAAATCCCCTCTGGGTTATGGAAGTTTATAAATTCTATGAAATTCAGAAATACATGACCCTTACGCGTCATGTCTATTCATACCACATTGACGTGGCTTCGCTTCAATGGTGGAAAACCTTAGATGCCAAAACTCAAAAAATGATTCAAAAGGCAATGTATGGAGCGGCCGTGTTCCAACGCAAAGATAATCGTTCAAAAAATGCCGGCCGGCTCAAGTTTCTTAAGGAAAAAGGTATGCAGGTAGAAGAGAATCCGGATATTGGCGCCTTTCGTGCCAAAGTGTCAGGGCTGAAAGATATGGATATTTATAAGAACCCTAAGGTCCAGGCACTACTTGTGAAAATATTGGATGCAACCAAATAAAGAATCCGAGCCCAAAGGCCCCGGCTTTGATTTGCCCCCTCGAAGGGCGCCAAGTGTTGTGGACATCAAAAAGTGCCTAAAGTGAGCTAAAATGCCTAAAATGCCTAAAGTTAATGTATTCTGCCATTTTATTCAAAAACAAAACGTGCTTTAAACATCGCTAAGTTATTTGGCCGAAACAACTGGATCTACATCTATAATTGGCTCGCCGGAGGCGTACCACAACTTTAGGCACTTTAAACTTTAGGCATTTTAGGCACTTCTATTAACTCCCGAAACATGGCAGAGCCAATTTTCTCTGACCTGGCCCAAACGACCAGGTTTTTATGACTAAATAAAAGCTATTGGATAAAAAGTGCACGCTCTTGAAAAGCTGAGCCAATCAATAAATCGTTGGATTGAACCCCTTCTGTTTGGGCTCGGCTTCAGCATGGCCGTTATTGTTGCTGTCCAGGTTTTTTTCCGTTATGTGCTGAACCACTCATTATTCTGGTCAGAAGAACTGGCCCGCTATCTTCTGGTGTGGTTAACTTTTCTCGGTGCTTCCGTGGCTTACCGTCGAAAAGTCCATCCAGGCATTGATGTTGTTTTTGCCCGGATGCCTGCTTCAATCCAGAGAATATTCGCTATTCTTGTACATCTCCTTTCAATCGCCCTCTTCGGGGTAATGATCTTCTTTGGTGTTAAGTTCTCTTACTTTGTCCGTTTACAAATATCGCCGGCTCTCTACTTGCCCAAGTGGATTATTTTCAGCATCATTCCAATAAGCGGGCTCATTCTTTTGGTTCATGGTCTGGCCTTTCTTTTCAGTGAATTAAAAGGGGTTGGCCGTGACAGCTGAAATCTTAATCCTATCGCTGCTCGTACTCTTTGCCATTAACACGCCTATCGCAATCGCCATCGGTGTGGCCTCAATTCTGGGTATTCTTGCCCAGGGTAATTTCCCACTGATGATTGTTGTCCAGCGAATGTTTGGGGGTGCGGATTCCTTTCATCTAATGGCAGTCCCACTTTTCATGTTTGTCGGAGTTATCATGGAAGCCGGCGGGATCAGCCGCAGAATTATTAACTTCGCAAACGCTCTTGTAGGATGGGTCCCCGGAGGGTTGGCGGCTGTGGCCATTGTTTCAGCAATGTTTTTTGCAGGCATATCAGGATCGGCTGCCGCCGATACGGCTGCGGTGGGCGCCATCCTGATACCGGCTATGAAGAAATCGGGCTATGAGTCTGATTTTGCAGCGGCTGTTCAGGCATCCGGAGGGTCTATCGGCGTCATTATTCCCCCCTCAATTCCCATGATTATCTTTGGTTTTTTAACCGGTGCCTCCATTGGCCAGCTTTTTGCCGGCGGGATTTTGCCGGGAATTTTAATCGGCATTTCACTCGTAGGCGTTACAACCTTTATTTCCCTGAAAAAAGGGTATGCCGCTACTGCCAGCTTTTCAATAACCCAGGTTTGGCAAAATTTTAAACGTGCCATCCTTGCACTGGTAACACCGGTGATCATTCTAGGGGGGATCATTTTCGGTATTTTCACTGCAACCGAGTCCGCGGCAGTGGCCGTGGTTTACGCGCTTGTTCTCGGAATGTTTGTATACCGAAAAATCAAGATCAAAGACCTTTCCCGGCTCTTTATAGACGGTGCCATAACCTCGGCCATTGTTATGTTTATCATCGCCACAGCATCTATATTCAGCTGGATCGCTGCCATCGAGGACATCCCTGCCAGACTTGCCGGAACCCTGCTCAATATGACCGAAAATCCGGTAATGCTGCTATTGGCAATCAATCTGGTGCTCCTCATTGCCGGCACCTTTGTGGAAACCACCGCTTCCTTGATCCTGCTGGTCCCCATGATCACGGCAATGGTTCCAACCCTGGGTATTGACATGGTTCACTTAGGAGTCATTGTGGTTACAAATCTGGCCATCGGGATGCTAACGCCACCCATGGGGATCTGTCTGATCGTATCATGTTCTATCTCGGGTGACAGTCTGGCCGCCATCAGCAAGCGTATTCTGCCGTTTTTAGCTGTACTGGTGATTGATCTTCTGATAATTACTTTTTACTCTCCCATTACCATGTGGATGGCAAAGCTGGTGGCCAAATAGAGTAAAAATATTTTACGGGTGGAAAATGGCTTCTGACTTTCTTAATGAAATAAAACATTATAACATTCGACCTGCAAAACCCCAACCCGGCAAATGTGCCCTGCTGGTCATCGATATGCAGGAATATTTCCGTCCCATAGCGTCTGCCATTATCGGGAATATCCTGTCCCTTATAAAAGCGTGCCGCTCAAGCGGAATCCAAATTTTCTATACCAGACACGGTCACAAGGATATTTCAAAAGACGGCGGAATGCTCGACAAATGGTGGGGCGACCTTATCCATCATGGCGCACGCGAGTGGGAAATCATCGAAGGGCTTTTATCATCAGACACGGATATTATTATTGATAAAAACCGTTACAGTGTCTTTTGGGGAACCGGCCTTGATGAACGTCTCAGGTCCGGGAACATCGAAGAGGTTATTATCACCGGTGTGCTGACAAACTGCTGCTGTGAGACAACAGCCAGAGACGCCTTTGTCAGAGATTATCGGGTATTTTTTGTGGGAGATGCCACTGCCACGGTCAACCGTGAACTTCATACGGCATCGCTGAAAAACCTGGCGTATGGATTTGCACATGTTGTTTCAACGCGTGAATTGTGCGAGCATCTGAATTTTTTCTGACTAAGCCCGGACAAGCCGGAACAAAAAAGTAAACTTATCACGAAAGCACGAAAATACGAAGACATGAAAATAATATGCGCTTCGGACATTCATAGAAAATTCAGTATGTATCAATCCGGGTCAGAATGAAGGCGAAGGGGCAAACTTGCGTTATGTGATTCTGGAACTGGCGGATCGGCAAACTCCACCACAGATCCGGATCATTTATAAACCGGACTAGCCGACTACATAGGCCAAGATATTAAAATTTATGTCAAGTTTTAGCGAATAAGATAATCCATCTTTTCGGTATCTTTAAGTTATATGTGAAAAACCATTCTTCGCGATAGCGAGACTTGTTTTTACAGTATCGGTTTTCCCCAGATCAAATATAATTCATCCACAGCAAGAATTGGGTTGCCTGCCAGAATGATCTGGAATATTTTAAGGCACCGGAATAAATGAAAACTGGTGTGATTGTTTGCTTTCAAACCGCGTGCTTTGTACACGGTTGCAAACGCAACGTTGCGTGCTTTTGTCTTTCTCCGCCTGTAGCGGAGAAATTCAAGCCATCCCGCTCATAGAGCAGGATGGTCGTTAACTCGAGGTTTAAAATGATAGATTTCAGGCAATTGTCAAAAGACTATCAACGCGTCGAACAGGCGATCAAATTTCTGGAGGAAAATTTCCACCGGCAGCCACCACTGGCTGAGATTGCAGACAGTGTCAACCTGAGCGAATATCACTTTCAGCGGCTTTTCAGCCGCTGGGTCGGCATCAGCCCGAAACGGTTTTTACAGTTTTTAACAAAGGAATATGCTAAAAAACTCATCGAGAATTCGAGCAATATTTTAGATGTCACTTACGATTCCGGCCTTTCCAGCCCCGGCCGTTTGCACGATCTCTTTGTTAACTGTGAGGCGGTAACACCGGGTGATTCGAAAGATGGGTGATTTTGGAAACTATGGCGGAGGGCCAGCCAGGAAAAAAGCCATCCTAGGTTGGGAAGCCGCCCAGCAATTTGCAAGTGGAGAATATGGTTAGCGTTAAATAATAGCGGTCGTGGAACTTCGAAAGGCTCACAAGCTCATGCGAACACCGATACTGTGTGCCGCCGTGCCGCCGAAACTCCCAGTATCTTGCCTTTTCGTCCATTTTTTGATATAAGATACCACATCAACATCGGGGCCGGATTGCCACAAGGAGGGGACCTTCAGCCAGGCCCCAATATCTTGATAGGACCGCGGCCGACCGCCACCCCCGGCTTTTTGTTCTTGTTCGGCCCCCTAAAGCAAGAGTACTTATCACTTCACTTATAACTTTTAAAGTTTTGCCAAAAAAAGCAAAAATTTCAGTTCTAACGAACCAAAAAAGGAGGGTAAAATGGCTACCAAAGAAGAATTAGAAGAAAAAGCAGAAGATTGCGAAACTACTGAAGATTATGTCGAATTAGCAAAGGAAGTAGTTAACGAGTTGTCAGATAAGGAATGGGCCGCTAACCTTGTTGAAGAAGGTGCGGACTGGGCGGAAACCACTGATGAATTTATAGTCCTTGCAAAGGGTTCATTGGAGGTATTGGAAAATAAAGAGAAAGCAAACGAATATCTGCTGCAAGCCAAGGATTATTGTATGAACGCACAGGAGTTCGTAAACCTCGGCAAAGCAGCATCAGATATGGGCGATGCCGAAGCCGCCAAAGAAATATTTGCCGCCGCCCAAGGCAAATGCGTCAAGGTTAAAGATTTCCTGGATCTTAGCAAAAGCATCAACGAGATACTTTCAGACCCGGAGCTTGCTAAGGAGACCGCGAACAAGGCACTGGATAAATGTAGCAAGGCTGTGGACTATAATGAATATGCCCGGAGTGTGCTTAGCGTATTTGACGATAAGAACCGGGCAACGGAAGTCTACAATAAGGCTGTTGAAACCTGCAAAACCGGCGACGATTTTGGGGTGCTTGCAAAAGGCGTTCTGGATAATCTTTCCGATAGAAATTTGGCTAAGTCAATTTATGAGAAGGCAGAGAATTTGCTTGATTCAGGAATTGATCTTATAAAATTGGCTGAGTCTGCCGTAGCTGATTTAGAAGATGAAGAATATGCCAGAGCAATTTATAAAAAATCTGAAGGGATGCTCGAAAGCGGCGGTGATTTGATGAAACTTGCAGAATCGTTGATGGGCAAACTGAACGATAAGAACTTGGCGCTGACAGTTTATAAAACTGCGGAAACAAAATTTAGCAATTATGCAGATTATGTCAAACTGGCCAAAGCTGTCTTCAAGGATACCGGTGATGCTGCTTTTGCCGGTAGTGTTTACAAAAAGGCAGCCGGCACAACCCAGGATTCTAACCAGCTAATGGCGGTTGCAATCGCCTTGGCTGACGAAATTGATGATAAACAAGCTGCCTTTGAGGAGCTAAAGCGGGCAGAACAATCCGTAAAGACCGTGGATGAATTTAAAAAGACTTCCGATGTAATCCTCAAGTACGCAGACGATCAGCAGTGGATCGATGCCATTAAGGATCAGCTCGAAAAGCGGGAGACTCATAAAGAGCTTTATAAAGAATTTGTTAATCGGGAACAAGAATGCGAAACAAGCAAATCCATGTCTAACCTGGCCCATGGAGTGATTGAGAAAACAGCCGACACGCACTATGCCGGGAAGCTTTACAAAAAGGCTGAAGAATTATGTACGTATTTTCCTGAATATCTCCATGTTGCCGGGGCCATTTATTCTGACCTCAACGATGCAGATTGGATACGAACAATTTATGAAAAACAGCTCGAAAAATGCGATGATACCCACAAGTATAATGATTTGGTAGATGGAATAACGACTACTTTGAATGATAAAGAATGGGTTAAGAATATCTATTCGAGATTAGAAGAACAATGCGACAAGGAGACAGATTTTATCAAACTGGCCCGTATTGTTTTGGCAAAATTAGAGGACCAGGATTGGGCCAAAAAACTCTTGGGCAAGGCTGAGGAGAAAAGCCAAGATATATTTGGATACACCACTTTAGCAATGGCTGTGCGTGACATTTTGGCCGATAAGGAGTGGGCAAAATCCATCTACAACAAGGCCGAGGCGATTTGCAATAATCGGGATGATTACGAAAAACTGATTTCCGAAGTCCAGAAGAAAGCGGCTGACGATGACCTTCTCCAGCAGATACACAATTCCGCTGCGAATAAGTTTAAAGAAACAAGAGATTTTATTTATTTGGCAGAAAGCATCGTAAGGCGTTTTTCGGATAAACCATGGGCCAGGCAGGTCTATGCAAAGGCCGAACAAGCGTCAGATATCAATACCTATAAATTTGAGTTGGCTGCCAGCATTACCAACAAGCTGGATGACATAAAATGGGCATTTCGGTTGCGAAGGTAGCGGCTTCCCGTACATCGCTAAAATTAAATTCATCAAGTAATGGGAACCATGAAAATACATTCAAAACTTCCTGATGTCGGTGTCACCATTTTCACGGTCATGTCGAAGCTGTCGAATGACCATAACGCCATAAATCTTTCACAGGGATTTCCGGATTTTGATGTTCATCCTGATCTTCTGGCACTGGTAGAAAAATATATGCGTTCCGGCTACAATCAGTACGCGCCTATGCAGGGTGTACCGGCACTTCGTGAAAGAATTGCCGAAAAAGTACTGGAATTATATAACGCCGGCTACGATCCTGCATCTGAAATTACCGTGACATCCGGCGCCACCGAGGCATTGTTCGCGGCAATCAGCGCTGTTGTAAAAAAAGGTGATGAAGTTATCGTGTTTGAGCCGGCTTTTGATTCTTATGTGCCGGCCATCGAATTAAACGGCGGTATTCCAGTATATGTTAAATACCGGTTTCCGGATTACCGCATCGACTGGGATGATGTTAAACAGGCAGTATCGTCAAAGACAAGGCTTATTATTCTGAATTCACCCCATAACCCCACCGGCGCGGTGTTATCGGGTGAAGACATTGCCGCATTGAAAAGCATAGTGCGAAATACCGATGTGCTGATTTTGAGCGACGAGGTTTATGAGCATATTATTTTCGACGGGTTGAAGCATGAGAGCATATCACGATATCCTGAACTGGCGGAAAGAAGTTTTGTGATCAGCTCCTTTGGAAAGACCTA
>JAUVVL010000357.1 GCA_030604635.1 Desulfobacteraceae bacterium | reverse complement strand
TACCTTGCTTTCCATCTGCTTATTATATTATGAAGTTAGAGTGGAAAATAATCCTATATAAACGAGTTAAAAAATTCAAGAAAAATATTTCCGAAACTTAAACCTAATATTCAAATACATGGAAATAATTTCCAGATATACCATCCTATATCACGGAAAATTTTACATCTATTAACACTGTTATCTTTTAAGTAATTTGAATAGTGGAGGTTCTAAATGTCAATTTTGATAGCAGATTGTCCTACATGTAAGGAAAAAACCGCTCACGAAAGTGAAGGAAAGAAAGAAGACAATGACGGACGTTCTTGTCAGTCCATGAAATGCAAAACCTGTGGGACCACAACTATTGTCTATTTTGATCCTAATTCAAACGATTTCCAGATCAACTATGAATGGCCAAACGATAGCGATGCGTAAAATCGTTAAGCTATGATGCCCTTTGATTTTTTTATATTATCAGCTGATAAATAATAAAAACGGGTTATTAACATTCCGTAATTTTAATGCGGGTCATTTGAACTTGTTTTCGGTTCCTAAATAATCATACGAAAGATAACAAAGCAAATGAAGCTGACGTGAAGAAGTCAGGCGGTTTACCGTAAAGACCGTGCAGGTTCGGAACGCTTTTGGCACGCAGCTTATTTGCGGGTTATGCTTTTAAATGAAAAACAGTAGGATAGGATGGATAAGTGTATGTTTAAAAGGCATATGAAAACGATAATTGTATCAATTTTGCTTGTTTTGCTGTGCTGCATTAGGTCAATAGAAGCAAAAACTTTTAAAGTTGCAAGCTATAACTTGGAAAACCTTTTTGATCTTACCAGGGATGGAACGGAATACCCGGAGTATATTCCGAATACCGGCTATGGCTGGACTAAGGATATTGCAAATATTAAATACACCAATATTGCCAGAGTGATAAAGGACCTGGGAGGTGATGTTGTCGCTTTGCAGGAAATCGAGTCAAAAAAAGCCCTTATTACTTTACGTGACAGGCTGAAAGACTTCGGTGTAGATTACCCTTATCTTGAAATTGCAGACTCCAAGGCCACGCCGGTGAAGTGCGCTGTTCTGTCTAGGTTTCCGATTGTTGAGAAAGAAGAGATACAGGTTAATAGTGAAGTTGCGAGAAATATTCTTAAAATAACTCTTGATATCGATGGTAATCGTATCATCCTGCTTATCAATCACTGGAAATCGAAACGAGGTCCTGAAAGTATGAGAATAGCTTACGCCAAAACGCTTAGGAGAGAGATTGACAAACTAAAAGAGGATGTTGACTTCATACTGATAGGTGATTTTAATTCGAACTACAATGAATACAAAACCTTTCGAAATTCTGGCAGATTAAACGATACTAGCGGTATTACAGGAATCAATCATATCTTAAGGACTATCAAAGATTCTGAAATGGTCAATGAAAAGATACTGACAAAACAGACCGCGAATGAGTATCTGTATAATTTATGGCTTGAAGTCAGTAAAACCAGACGTTGGTCTTACAATTTTTTCGGGGAGAAGGACAGTCCTGACAATATTATTGTATCCAAAGGACTTTATGATGATAAGGGGATTTCCTATAGCGATAATTCATTTAATAAGTTCCAACCGGACTACCTGTTCAAGGGAAAGGCCGTCTATCGGTGGCAAAGGGCTGAAAGTGGCATGGGCAAGCACCTGGGTAAGGGGTACTCGGATCACCTGCCGATTTCCGCGTATTTTTCCACTGAACCCTTCCGTTTTAAAAACAACGACACTGTTTCCAATGATATCGCCCCCTTGAAGTTGGAAAAAACCAAATATCCACAAGGCTTGCTTGACCTAAATACCGCTAGCAAAGAAGAACTTATGTCTATCAATGGAATCGGTCCTGTTCTTTCAGCACGAATCATAGCTGGACGTCCTTATAGAACCGTCGATGACTTGCTCAAAGTGAAGGGGATTGGCCCAAAAAGACTTAAAAAATTTCGCCCTTATTTTTTAGTTAGGTGAAAGAGAGGAAGACCAATTGACCTGCGGGGAGGCAATGAAGGGGGTCAAATGTTTATTCTTGACATAAGACTGCCATCGGTTGTTTTAGCCTAACTTTCGATGGCACTTCAGGCCAGCCGGTGAGCTTCACGATAGGGCCGCCGACAATCCTGTCGCCAAGCAAGCTTGGCTCCAGTATTGCGGCTCACTCGCCATCCCGTTATGCAAACAATTAATATCGAGTCATTATGAATGGATTGAGTAAATTGCTCACCAGATCTCTGTTCCTGATAGCAGTATTGATGTTTGGAGGAATTTTTCCATTATATGCTGCTGATTTGCAGATGTTTTCCAATGCGAGATTGATGAATAATCTAGCAAATGATGGAGATAGCTTCTTTGTGGAATCTGATGGAAAATCTTTCCATGTGAGGCTTTATTTTGTTGACTCTCCTGAAACTTCTATCAGTTCGAAGAGTGATGCACGAAGGGTACGGGAGCAAACACGATATTTTGGCCTATCCCACGCTGCACGCACCATTCATTTTGGCAATGAAGCAAAAACTTTTGTCGAACGTATCTTTGCTAAACCTTTTACTGTGCGGATTCCGGCGAAAACTGCCACCTATTCCGGAAATAACTTTACCACTTATACCCTCATCCAATTCCCTTGTTGACAGCAATACCAAAGTGGCAGGTTTGCGTCAATTATTTGCGTAAATTTTTCTTACAGAATCTCCTTTCAATTCTATTCTATGAGCATTATGAATAATACGATCACAGATGGCATCTGCTATAGTCGGATCCCCGATGACTTCATGCCAGTTAGTTGCAGGCAGTTGAGATACAAAGACCGATGATTTTAGTCCGTGT
>JAUVVL010000043.1 GCA_030604635.1 Desulfobacteraceae bacterium | reverse complement strand
TACCTTGCTTTCCATCTGCTTATTATATTATGAAGTTAGAGTGGAAAATAATCCTATATAAACGAGTTAAAAAATTCAAGAAAAATATTTCCGAAACTTAAACCTAATATTCAAATACATGGAAATATTTTCCAGATATACCATCCTATATCACGGAAAATTTTACATCTATTAACACTGATAGCGCGGCGCTGCGCGCCGCGTACAGCCGTGCCAAAGCGAAGTGAATTAGAAATATGGTAGTGGGAAAAAAGAGTGCGAGAGGCAGCACCGCGCTATCGGGGCGCGAGATGAGCCATTGAGCTTTTATCCGTCGCGCAGCGCCGGCTATCAGCTCAATGGAGCTGACACCGCTCCCTTTGGTCGCGGCTGCGCTCCGCTTGCCCCCTTGGTTGGGCAAAAAGATGACCCATTAACGATTAAACGAGATATACGAAAACAAATCTTAAAGACCCATTAACAACAATACCGCGAAAGGGGCTGTCGTCATTTTCCCCAAGTCGGGGGTGCAGCTCATCTCGCGCCCGTTAGTGTGAAAAAACAAATGAATAGTAGAATTGCCAGTTGGTTTGACAAGGAAAACATATTTGAAGCCTTGATTGGTCAGAATGAATATTTCATCCCAAATCATACTTATAGGGAAGACCACGATTTACTGTTGGTTATTGGAACATTGGTAGATTGGGCAAAACAAAACAACAAGGAAAAACAAGCTGTAACAGAGTTCTTTAAAGTTTTTGAGTATTACATTGATTTAGGAAACCTAGCAAAGTCCCTAGATCTGATTCATTCATATGAAATTGTGATCAAGCACTCTGAAGACAAGTTACCACTATGCCAAAAAACAATAACAAACCATTTAAAAACCTTGATCAACAAACAAGCAAAATCCATATGTCAAGATGAGACATTAAAAAACCTTGTTGTAACTGTCTCAAAATATTTACCTGAAATCGCACACTAACAAAGCCATCAAGACGGACCGCAATCGCGCTCGGTGGGGGCGAGTACAGCTTTCATGGCAAGCAAATTGTTAATTCAAAACAGTGCAGCGGCCGCTTATGGCTGGCGTTATATTTAAAAATCCAATGGGAATAACATTCGATATACGTAGTCCAAGTGACTATTACAAAAATCTACTTCTAGATCAATACAATGAACTCATGACTGAAGCCAATTACAATTCAGTTCGTCATGCAATCATTTGCTCAGTATTGGCTTATCATTTACGTGAGTGGATTTGGAATTGTAACAAGGATGCAGTGAAAGACTATTTGCTTTCTCAAAAGTTCATTAGTTGGTCGAAGATTGATAATGATGATTATATTGAGTGTAAATTCAATGAATATGTAAACCAAAAATGTCCAGATTTTCGAATGATTCGAGAAATCTGCAACGGTTCTAAACATTTTTCGACCAGAGAAAGAGGTACAATAAAGGACACATACAAACGAGAAGGTGGGCTAAGTGGTGCTTTCGATGGAAATGCGTTTCAAACAGATGATCTGATGATTAAAGACAATAACGACAATGAGATTGTATTTAAATTTCTTTTAATAAGAGTAGTTGATTACTTAAACAATTTAATTTGCTCGCTAAAAATATAACAAATTTTTGCACCGGACCGCAATCCGCCGCTGCTTGTCTTAAGCCCTGCGGTTTTGGTGAATTCATCATTGATCAACAATCGGTGCAGCGGCCGGTGAAAATGGTGTTAGATGCTCAAATTAATACAAACCTGTTTGAGCAGTGTTCAGTGAATCGGTAAGATATTTTTTTTAAATGCTTCCTGGCAACAATACCTTGGATTCAAGCTCAACCTAAGCCAATACCTACTATTCCTTGAGTTGAACCAATGCAAAGTCATTTTTTTGTGCTACCGAAACAAGGATAATCGGCATCTCAGTATTGCTAAAGTTATAAACAACCTGTATTGCTAATCACATATTTTCCCAAGACTAAAAGTTACAGGTTTTTGGATAAATCGGTATTGAAAAATCGGGGTACATGGCCCGGCATTGACCGCAAGTTGGTCATGAGTTCAATAAGATTTCCGTTAATTCAACTGACAACGGTCAAAGGCAAATAAATCGGTGGGGGGCAACTAACAAGTATATAGAGTGGACGGATATCGCGCGCGGTGGGCTCGACGTTTACCTTCATGGCAACCACTCGGAGAATTCAAAGTTCAGTGCAGCCGCCACTCATAATTGCGTTAGTTTTCATCGATAAAGCAATGAATGAGCAAGGCTAAACCTGTGTCTGAAAAACATGATGGTTTATTAATTTTTCCGTACTATGTAGGTCCAGCAGTTCGCCCATTCAGTATTGGCCTAATATGGTCTGGCAGATTAATTGTTACAATTCCTGGGTGGCCATCTGGCAAACCACCGCAAATTTTTTTAGAAATTGTTCAGTATTCTGTAAAAATCAACCATCCTTTAAATAAATTGTTCGCCACCGCCTTGCATTATTACAATCTTGCGTCTAAACAGGGGATCAGTGAATTAGAAAAATTAGCACCATTGGGAGACAAACTAAATAGGATTTTTCTTTTAAATCCAGGGGAGCGTCTTCATTATGATGATTGGCTTCCGTTTCATGAGAGATGTCTGCCAACAGTCTCAAAGACGCTTGAAAATCAACAGATTCTAAACAGCGCGTGTACAGAATTTGTTTGGCGCGTTTATGCACTATTTCTTGAGTTAGATGAGAACCCACAAAAAGTTTTAGACTATCTTAATGGTCGATTAAGTTCCCTGGGATATCCAGATCATTATTTATTGCTTGAATCTGCTCTTCATCATTACTCTATTGGAAAGGTTCAATTTCCTGAAATAATCACTGATTCAATCGATGTTTTGGCTGTTTTTAGTGAAGTTGGTAGTTCGCTTTCCGAAAATCAAGACAACGTTGAAGTTAGGGTTGCTCAGTTAGCTTATTTATTATTTCAGACGCTACTTGAATCCTATATCCCAAGGTTGCTTCCAAAAAACTTAGAGTTCCTCTTAACGGTTTTAAATAACAAAAATGATTCTATTAACTCAGCAAAGAAAAAGTGCTTTAAAGAGGCGAATAAACTAATTGTGGATAAATCAAATGGTAAAGAAAGAATTGCTGAAACGATCAATAACCTCAAAAATGAAATAACTGAAATTGTGGAATTAGATGCACAAGCCTGGAAGAGCCTTTTACAATCATTATCGGAGGATCGTGTTTTTTGGACATCAATAGCAGGGCTACTTGGAACACTGAGTGGGCCAATGCCATCTGTAGTTCCAGCCGCTGCCGCTATCACTGCATTATCATCTATTGGAACAACGGCTATGAAAGAAAGAAAACTAAGACGAGAACTTTTACAAAAGTCACCTTGGTCTTTGATTTATTATCTCAAAAACAAAAACTAACCTGTCGCTCCACCAGACACCAAAAGCCTCGCGGCTTTTGGTGTCTGGTGAGCTTTTCGTTATAATTTATTTTCTTTAAAAAGTTTTAATCAAATGACAAATAGTGAATTACTCATTGAAGCGATGAAGCAAAATTTTGAAAATGCGCGGCAATTTGAAGACAAGAGGTTAAAATATGCCTATTATTATTTCGGAGCAATTGCAGGCTTATATATCTATATTTCAGGTAGCTTATATATCAATATTTCAGGTAGTTCGAGTAATACGGGAATAGACATCATTAATAATTTAAATAAGTTCTTTAATGATCCTTCATTGGTAAGTTGGAACCATTTAATAAGTTTAACATTAATATTATTAGTATATGCGTTAATTGGATCATCCACATTTTTTTATATAAACTATATTAATACTGAATTAAAAAATGCTATTAGAATAAATCAATTTATAGCTCGAGATTTGGGTTACAATATTGGGATAGAAAAATATAGAACAGATATTAGAAAAGACAAATTTAGATTGGGTCTTTTTTCAACTAAAACTTGCAAAAATATCGAAAAAATATTGCCAAACCATGAAAGAGCAACATATTTGGCGTTACCACTTCAATTTAAAATAAGACAAAAAATGCCGTTATTAAGATTAACTGCAGTAGCTGCAAGTGTGTTCTATGGTTGCTTCACTTTTTATTTTTTAGCAATTCTTTTTAAATTAAAATGGATAGAAATGCATTTAGGGATATTTATTTTTCTACCACTTATTGTTCTAATTTTAGCTATAATTAATCATATTTTATATGAAGCCCGATTGGTTAAACTCGCCGATCTTGAATTACAAAAAAGAGATCCACAAAATGTCAGATAGTAAATAATACATAATGGCTTATTATAACTTGTCAGTTCACCAGACCGGTATTTTGCTGCGCGTCATACCGTCTGGTGACTTTACCGTTAGGAAACCAAGAAAGGAAATGAAAGAAAATGAAAGAAGCATACATCAGATTCATGGCCCCAGTAACCCCTCAAACCGCAAATGCCCTCTTCCAGATTATTGACGGAAAACTGAAGCAAAAGGTAGAGAGGCTCCATGTCATGATTTCTTCCCCTGGGGGATCTGTCTTTCATGGTTTGTCGGTTCACAACTTCCTGAAGGGATCACCCATCGAGATTTACACTTACAATTTTGCAAGCGTAGATTCGATAGGCGTTGTGATGTTCTGTGCAGGAGACAGGCGGTTCTCGGTGCCTCATGCCCGTTTTCTTATTCACGGTGTGCAGATCAACTTCCAGGGAAATCTCTCGCTGGACGAGAAAGGATTGGAAGAGAAGCTCAAGGGTTTGCAGATTGACTATCAGAACATAGCAAGAGTCATCGCTGATACCACTCAAAAACCTGCACACAAGGTTCAAGAAGACATGAATAATCGAACCACACTCACCCCTCAGGAGGCCAAAGACTATGGTCTTGTGCACGAAATCAAATCAGATCTCTTCCCTGCTGGTGCTGACCTGTCAGTCGTGGGCGAAAGTGCATCACAGCCCCAGCAATTCCAGATACAAGTCCCGCAACCGGGTATGCCCAGTCCCCAAGTCAAGCACATGACGGCTCCAGATGTCAAAGCTTTCACTCGGTCGGCAAGCCTTGACTATGGTACTTTCTTTGAAACGGTTTCCTAACAATGCAAATGCACTCTGAGCCCCAAAGCTGTGGCGGTCTTATCCTTTACAAAAGTCGGTGTTTAATTGCCTTTTTAGAATGCCTTGCTGGCTTTGGGGCCAGGTGATTTGAGGCGTTAGATGGCGATTAAATAGGGATTTATACAGGAATGAACAATATTTGGTCACCTTGGGCTGGGATTTCATTTCCATCAAATTATTCTGGTCCTGCTGTTTATAAAGTGCGTCTATTGAATGGCGAAGAAGTATTAAAAATCCCTAGATTCTTAGGAGCAGACATTGAAGGTATTCTTTGTATAGGCGTGACTGACAATTTCGAAAGACGGCTGGCATACTTCATTAGGGGACTTTCCGGAAGTGAAATCCATTCAGAGGCCCATCTTCTTTCTCTGTTGAGGATGTTCACCAATTTCAATGAGTCAATTTCTAAACCATTTCTTCAATACTCGTTCAGGAAGGTTTCCACCACCGATGAAGCGAAGCTTACGGAAGAAATACTAATCAAAGCCTACGTATCAGAGTATGGTGAAGTGCCGCCATTAAATAGCGCAATACCTTCACGCAAAAGTTTGAAAGGGTGGAAAGCAGCGCAAGCCTTGAGATTATCTTAGGCCATCTAACAAGGCAAATGCAGCCGACTGCTTATTGCCGCGGCTGATTTGCGGCGTTATATCGCTGATTAAATCAGCTTCAATGCATTTCATATGATTGCGAAACACAAAAACGACTTGTCAACATATCTTAGCGGTTGGTTTATGTGCCTCCAGATGGGGCAAATAGCCGGTTTGAAAAACACTCGGTTAATGCTCACATCTAAACCAAAGCCTTTTTATGCAATAGGCAGTCATACATATGAACTATCGTTGATGCTTAGTCATTTGGATTCCAAAATGAGGATTTTGGAAAGCAAATCTCCACTTGAGCTTGATCATAAAGCCTATTCCGAATGTATAGTTTTTTTGAAGGCCTCATACGTATTTTATCGAATACTTATTGATACCCTTGCAGGAGTGATTGAATATTTTTATAAAAAGAGCGAAAAAATCAATTTACCTCGAAGTTTCAATGGCCTTCTTTCTAAACACAAAAATGGAAGGTTACCAAAAGAACTATCTGACGTAATAAAGGATTCCATCTCCTGGTTCCCTGATTTTAGAGCTCGGCGAGATGATTTGGTCCATCACTATGAGTCCTTTCTAATTTTATTTGGAAAAGATCCACAAAATAAAACTATTCTTGAGCACTCCTTAATGCCAGGGAAAAGAACACCCACTGTCAATAACCTTAGAGATATTCGCGAATATCTTGGTTTTGTTCTAAAAGAGTACCAGCAGCTTGTCGATGGTTTACTTGATCATTTTGATTCCAAATTTAAGGGCTGGTATGGAATTGTAAAAGGAGATAAATCCAGAACTGAAACAATATTAGAAGGGTCTTCAGCTTACATGATCTGGTGGGCGGCAAAATACGGGAATTATCAACACCCTGATCTTATTATCAGAGAATAAAAGCGATATAACAATGGATCAACTCGGACTGGTAAAAGCCTGGCGGTTTTTACCAGCCAGTTATCCCTGCCGTTATGCACTTAAGGCCAGCAATGACTACTATTGAAAACGAGAGAACCTTCTTTGTACTTGCTGATGAATTCTTTTTTGCGGCAAGCGAATTGGAAAAGACTGTAAATCAGGACAAAATTGCTATGGCATCATACTATCTAGTGTCCATCCGGCAACATAACTATCCGGTATAAATAAAAAAAGCGCACTTTGTGGTGGCAATTTTTCGCTGGGTGTGGTATAGAGAATATGGATAACCATTCGGAATAACTACAAAAGCGAAAAAGGAGCCACACACAACATGCGCGAAAAACAGCAAAAACAGATGCCGCTGCTGGAACCTGTATCCGATCATCCTCAGGCAAGAGAACTGGAAGTGATTAGCAACATCATCGATAATACTCCTACCATTTGTGGCTATGTTCTTCAAGACCTCAACAGGGGAAAAATTATTAAACGTCGAACAGGCGCGCGCGGTATGAGTGCCGATCAGGTTCTGCGTGCTGCTATCGTTATGCGCCTTTTCGAATTCGTATATGAAGAGTTGTCTTTTCATATTTTTGATTCTCGTTGCCTGCGGCGGTTTTGCCGGATTGGCTTTGCCGATAAAGGTTTCAAAAAATCGGCTCTCAACGCAAATATAAAATCGCTATCAGATGAAACCTGGGACCTCATTTTTCGTGCCCTGCTGGGCCATGCTGAGCAAGAAGGTATCGAAAAGGGCCGCAAGGTTCGAATCGACTCTACGGTGGTCGAGTCCAACATCCATAAGCCTTTCGATTCGGTACAGTTGTTCGACTGTGTGCGAGTACTGACCCGACTGCTTCAAAAAGCCCGGGAAAACTTCGGGGCCAAGGTGATTTTTTCCGATCATCAGCGTCGCGCTAAACGCAGAATGGTAGGCATCCAATATGCCAGGGGCGAAAAGCAACGCCAGCCCCGCTATAAGGATCTGCTCAAGATTACCCGTAAAGTCATAGGTTATGCCAGAAGCGCTGAAGGCATCCTGGAGCAACTATCCTCAGCAGATATTCGATTGTTAGAGTTAATAAATCAAATCAAACACTTTTCTGATCTATCAGAGCAGGTGTACAATCAGACTTATCGCCGTGTGATCCAGGGTGAAACAGTTCCAGCAACACAAAAGGTAGTCTCCATTTTCGAAGACCATACCGACGTTATCGTCAAGGATAACCGGGACACTTATTATGGTCATAAGGTTTGCCTGACTGGCGGAGCTTCGAACTTGATCCTGGACTGTGTGATCCTGGAAGGCAATCCGGCCGATACAGATTTGGTTGAACAGATGCTCGATCGCCAACAGCAGCTCTACGGTCGTTATCCGCTCAAGGTGGCTCTGGACGGCGGCTTTGCCTCCAAAGACAACTTGTTGAAAGCCAAAGAGCGAAAGATTAAAGACATTTGTTTTGCCAAAAAACGCGGTCTTAAAGAGACCGATATGTGCCGTAGCGAGTATGTATACAAGAAGCTGCGACGATTTCGTGCTGGCATTGAATCCGGGATTTCCTGGCTCAAGCGCAGCTTCGGTCTAACACGCTGCACCTGGAAAGGATTTCGTTCTTTCAAATGTTATGTACTAGCGTCTGTGGTAGCTGCCAATCTTCTTACGATGGCCAGAAAGAAATTGGCGGCAGCCTAACAGCGCTTTTTCGTCAACGATCAAAAAACAACCGGATATGTGTTCCCAAAATATTGATATTATTAACATTAATCGTATTTATGGAACTTAAACCTGATTTCTTCACCCAATTTAGAGGAAGTACTAATTTCCCAGGAACTTTGCTACTTGAAAATCCTCTGTTTCTGGACGGACACTATCTATATGGCCATTCTTTAGAATTAGCATACAAAGGTTTCCTGTTTCGGTGTGGTGTTACATTAAAAGAACTTAAAGGGGTAGGCCACGACCTACAAAAAGCTCTTAACCTCGCAAAGGACAAAGGTTTATGTAACTATCTTTGTATTGATGCGGCTTATGAAACTGTAGTCCAACAGTTAAACAAATATTATTTCACTAAAGAGTTTGAATATATGACCCATACAGAAAAGACTTTTCCTCTTTTAATGGATGTTAAAGATATTGTTAATAGAACAATCAACTCACTATTTACTGTTTTAACTGAACATCTTTAATGATATAAAAACTGCGTGTACGCTGACCGCCAAGGCTGTGCCGTTTTTGGCTTCGTGTAGGTCATGCGCATTTCGATATGCCGTGCCATTAACAATTGCATCACTGCCTTGGCGTCAGGTGATGCGGAGCAATATTTATATTTGGCTCATTTTTTTTGATGCTTGTATTACTTATTAAATGAAAACACATAACCTCGCAGTGCACAGGACCGCGTGTACCTCGCGGCCTGTGACCGCGGGCGTTCGATTAAAAAAAATGCTTAAATTAATTGATCTTATAAAACTATCTGGAATTACCCTTGGCCATTACAAAATCCATTGTGCCACTGGCATAAAAACATCTCCCCTTGAGGCTTTTTTTGAAGGGAAATTTAAAGAATGGCAAGAGTCACAAAACCAACCCAATTTTCAGTGCGAAGAAATACTGGCCTTAATTCATCTTAATAAAGACAGATGGTTGTTTGCAGGCATTTATAAGGTGCTTGGTGTTAAAAAACGCAAAGAAGGTAAGCGAACACGATACTATTACTCAACCGAAGAAATCACTGGTTTGGAGCATTTGACTGGTCGTGGTATTATCAGATTTGAAAAAAATTTCCGTGCCTCCTACTTGGTTGGTAAAAAACATTCTGAAAATCTTGTAGTTTCAGAAATTCGCGATCAAAGGATGTCCGTTGGAGAATTCCCAGGCTATAATTCTGTTCGGCTTTCATATCGTCTGTTTAGCACAATTATTCGCGAAGAAATTCCTTCATGGAAATCTGCGTTATGTAATGTGGCTGGGGTCTATGTTATTACAGATGTAAAATCCGGCCAACTATATGTTGGCAGTGCCTATGGTGGAGACGGTATTTGGCACCGTTGGGTACGATATGTAAAAGATGGGCACGGTGGGAATAAACAAATAAAAATCTTGCTAAGAAACAAAGGGATTGAATATTCATCGAACTTCCAATTTTCGGTTTTAGAGGTTTGCGATTTAAATGCAAACAATGATTATGTCATATCCCGTGAATCGCATTGGAAGAATGTATTAATGACTAGAGAATTTGGCCTAAACAAAAACTGAATCGAACTTGTCAGTTCAGGTGACAGCCAGGGCCGAGCCGTTTTTGAATTTTGATGCAAATTTAGAAAATTATCAATATATCAAGGTCAGAGGAAGCCCTGGCTGCCTATGACTTCTGCGTTCGACAGACAAGGGGAGATAGCTTCCCGAGGTTGATGGACCCATGAAATCGTCGGAATATAGAGCTTACGAAAATCCAGGATGAAGGGGATAAGGTACCTATTTGATGGCCAGCCATAACCAGATCGTGTTTCTACCGTGGGCCGCCTTGCACAGCGAGCTCCAAGTTGGCCCGGTCCAGTTCTGGCCTTTCAACCGACAGACAGCCCGTAAATACGTGGCAGATGTCCCGACAAGACAGTTCTTGTACAGGTATTTCCGGCGGTACCGCAATCCGTTGGCCAAACCTGTTGGCACAGTTGTTGTGTGCAGCTTGGGGTGCATCAATCATCGAATCCTAAATAACGAAGAGCTTGATGACATCAGAACCGCAATCAATTGTCTGGCCTTTTCAGTTATCGGTCCGGATACGAAGTCGAAACTTGATTCGTATCCGCCAGGAATGCCGAAGGAATCAGGTGGTCGCTACGATTTATATATTCAGAACTTTACACCTGAAAACTTTCGCTTGACCGTCCCGTTTTACGGGAGTGTGGAACTGTATAAGATTCACTTTGTGCGTGGCATGAGCATTTCCGAACATCCAATACATCCAGATCGAAAGCTACTTGCTGCGCTTGGCAAGTTTCTTTGGTCAAAGGCCGCTCGCAGCCGCAGGATTCCGATCGCTCGTGGATTGGAGTGGTTCACGCACGCGCATAAAGCTGCTGACCACCTATCGGATTCAAGCCAAATCGTAATGATGGCCACAGCGTTTGAAACCCTCCTCCAGGTTCAATCAGAGCGATACAAGGCGAGTTCGATGGCAACCAAGTTGGAGACTCTTATCAGGGCGAATGATTGGGCAAAAAAACACTCCCGGCCGATACGATACAAGAATGGAGTTAAGCACAAGACACGGACGTTGCCGGGGTGGTGGATATGGAACTTCTACCAAACCCGAAATCGCATTGTTCATGGAGAGCCGCTGTCGGAAACTGACATCTGGATTAAAATGAAGGATAGCAGAAAGTACTCGCAGGTTTCGGTGGCGACTGCGCTCTTCCTGGAGGCCATAGCCTGGCACTTGTCGAGGAACGGTTTGTATGACCAGAAATTTTACTTTGGAAAGCTGCATGACGACCTTGCATGGTCAAGAAAGCGCAAGGTTCGTGGGAAGGCTTGACGGAAAACTTGGCGCATGTCGAACAAAGCTCTTTCAACCGACAGCTATTCGCTGCGGCTGAAGAGCGGCGTTAGGCGATTTAGAGAATTTACAATGAATAGCATGATTCCACAAATACAATTTGCTAATCACCTAAAGGCGATAAGTGATAATTTTAAGGAAACCAGCAAGAAGCATCCTGAAATGAGCATGGCAGCAGAGATGCTAAACGGTGCCTTCGACAAGCTATTCACAGAGCACTTGAGTTTAGACGACGAAGAAAACATATGGGTGGATTCCGTTCCAGAATTAGTATTTGGTGCTTACTACAGCTGGGCCTACTCTTACTTTCTTGCTTCTTCCTGTTTGAGTGATATTGGTTATATGGTAGGGAGAAGATCGATAGAGTTTGCATGTTACCTTTCTAAGATTGTCGGAAACAACAAGCGTGCACAGTTGTGGATGGATAAATCTCTTGATGAGAAGCAACGCCGAGAATTTAATTTGCAATTTTCTGTTCCTAAAGCGTATTTGGCTGATAAATATGATCATTTACATCATTTATTGTTGTTTCACGATCATGTCTCAGAATATGCTGTTCACGGAAATATGGCAGCATTGTTGAAAAAATCAAAAGGCGATAGTAGTTACACGTATAGTTTCCAAGATGATCCAAAAGGTGTATCCATATCGGCTGGCTTAACTGTAATTATCGGCAAAAAAATTATTGATGCATTAATTAAAGATCTTCATGGACATCTTGTCGAGGAAGATAATATGAAGCAGTATATATCTATAGTTAATGATCAAGTGCAGAAGGCAAGACTCGAATCTGCGAGCATTCAATATCAGGGCAGGATTCCGCGGGAAATCATCGATTCGATTATCAATCATAACACCGATGCGATAAACGAGCACTTTGTTGAACTAAAAGCGAAGTGTTCGAAATAACTATATATTTCACGTTTTATCGTCTAACAAGCCTATCCGCAAGACGACGCAGCGTCCTAGGTTTAGGTTTGATAGAACAAGGCGTAAGGAAACAACATTGAAATTTTTCGACAAAACAAAAAATGAACCCCCAATTCAAGCCGTCTTTGAAAATGCGCGTAGCTTTATGGATGCGATCAACCTGGAAAGGAAACAGTGTCGTCGAGAAGACAGACGTCGTCTCGTTGTAAAGTGGATCGGCGGCTTTCTCGCTTTTTTAGGGATTAATGGCTCGTTTATAATTCTTGCTAATATGAGTGGCATTATAGAGCTACTATTTGATCAATGGAGATTATGGCCAACACTTGCTGGTTTTCTGTTATCTGCTCTTTATGTAGGTTATGCGGCTTTTTTTATCATAACATTCTTTTGGATATCAGATAAGACCGGAATTAATTTTTGGATTGAAGACTGGATTGACGCATGGGATACTTGGGACATCTCAGGAAGCCATAATATTCTTAAGTTTAAAGAGTTTCCCCGAAAAGAAAGAAGGGTGCTTGTTCGAAACTTAGATAAAGTACTCAATATAATAAGTTACGGGCTTATGAATCTCGAAAGGGAAGCGGATGACAACGACGACGAGAAGCTGTCTGACAGCGTACAAAGCATTGATGAGCTTATTGGACACCTTCCTTATGTTTCCTCCGCCTTTCTTTCTATTGGCCTTTTCCGAGAGCATGCGTCATGGAAGAAATTCACGTTAACACTGGAGGAAACAGCCGAAAACTTGAAATCGGAGTTGAAGGACATTGCGAAATACCATGAAAAAGTGCAACCTGCATTAAAATTAGCATCCCTTATCACAGCGACTGTACTCTCTATAATCATTGACAAAGATAACAGGAAGGAGGCAAAAAAGACAGTATCTATACTCATCCAGGCTTTAGACCAAAGGCAAAATAGTTAAGTGTTGGAGCCGCTTAAATTATCAAAATATCGCCTAACAACCGGTTTCACCTGATCGCAGGGGACGTGCCGCTTGGATAGGTTTTAGGTTTACGGAATGCGTCGATATTTAGAAGTTTCTGGATTCCCCTGCGCCAGGTGAACCGGGTCGTTGGGCAGGAAGGACACATGACTCCAGCGCTGAGATTTGAAAAGTATGAGATCACCCGCATCGCTCGTCGATATCAATACCCGATCAACGAGACGGATCTCATGGCACTGAAGCCAGCGGTGAATAAACGAGGCCATCTCACGAAAGACGAGTTGGCGGCTGTCGCTTACTGGAAAGCCCCACGGAGTTCTGGACATGCGCGAAGGAATTCCGAGGATTATGTATCGGAGATAACCGGATTCGCGTTCAGGACCAATAGTGAAAGGGCAAGAATCGAGAGTCTGACGATCCTCGATGGTGTGTCATGGCCTACGGCATCGGTCATCTTGCATCTATTCCACCGTGACCCATATCCGATTCTCGATTATCGCGCCCTCTGGTCTGTGTCGCTTGAAGTACCCGGCCAGTACACCTTTGGCTTCTGGTGGCCCTATGTTGAATTCTGCCGCAGCATTGCAGCTAGTGCGAGTGTGGACATGAGGACTCTGGATCAGGCACTGTGGCAGTATTCCAAAGAGAACCAACGAATTGAAAAATCGAAGGCTCGATCGGACTCGGCGTTGGGCAATCCAGGAGGATCAGAAATGTCTCTGCGGGAAGAAATCATAGACGCCGTAATTGATGGTCACATAGGCCGGAATGGCGTGGTTACACGCCAAGAAGTGATTCGATATTTCAAGGATCGTCCTCAGTCATACACTGGTGTTATCCTGTCGAACTCTGAGATGGATAGAGATCATAGTCCGACGTATGAGACTTTTACCCAAAGGGTTGGTAAAGGCCGGTATCGCATTCATCCTGGGATCATCGCTCAAAGAAAAGCTGATCGAGGCCTTTAGAATTGTCGTGTGAAGATAGGCGGGGCAGTTGGAGCCGCAGGAATTCACCGTCAAGAATGCCCAACCACGGCTTGCACGGCGACGGCATAAAGCCGCCGCGCGTGAAGCTGAGCGTTATGTATGTAGGTATAAATAATGGAAATAGAACAAAGGCAACTACTTTTTAGGGTAAGGCCCCAGCGAATTGCAATTCTTGTTAAGGAGCATATTGATCGAGAACAGGTTTTGTCTCTCATAGCTTTTCTTTCAAAAATTTGGGGCGGTCGTTATTCTAATATCTTTGTTGTCTCTGGAAAAGATAACGGGCGGAGTGCGAAACGTTGCTTATCAGTAATTAGACCAGAAGTTGTCTTAGGTGTAGGTATTGATCAGAAGGAATGGGCAAAAACGAGTCAACAAATATGCCAGCCAAGGGCCTTCGCAATTTTAAATTTAAACAAACAGCAATTAAAAGAATTTATGAGGCTCAATTTTGTAGGGCTTATATGGGCTGATAATGTTGTATGGGCTGAGATTAGAGAATCACCTGAGGTGAAGAGAGAAAATTTAAGACTTCTGAAGATTCAGGAGGATTCCCATTGGTCAATTTTCATGGCCGCTAGTTTTGGTCTGTTGCCTGAAAACGAAGTTGAAAATTACGCTGAGGACCTGAAAGCCGATTTCAAAGAATTTGATAGTAACTCTGATACATCCCACTACCTTCAAACGTGTATTGAGATGTCAAAAAAATGGAGTTGGCTTGATTTTGCGAATTACCGTTTATATCGATCCCAAATACATACTGCCGCGACCACTTTTGTTCCAACTGTCGTCGTAGTTGATGAAAATGAACCGATTTCAGATATAGCTCTATTTTGGAATTTACGGATGCAATTTGGTCCTGGATCATCAGGAAGGATAACCCTTTTTTCAGAAAAACAGATTCAGAATGCATCTTCAGTTAAAGCCCTTGTTAATTGGATAGATTCATCTCCTATTAATTGCAACTATTGTGAGCTTATTACAAAATCTTGTAAAAGAGACATGTTGAATTCATTAGCTCGTAGGATTCGGCCTCGCCTAAAGAAATTAAATTCGAAAATTGCTCACGTTGATATTAATGACTCCCTTCAAGAAATACCTCTGGTCATTCCATACGATCACGAGACACAAAAGAGGCCACTTGTATCAAAAAACGCCATTATTATCGAAGATGCAATACCATTCTACGAGGACTATATGCCATCCAGTGCTGCGTGGATATGTGATTTAGTAAAAGACTCTAAGACGGGGAGATCACCTTATGATCTATGCCTTCCTTATAGAGAGTCTGTTTTGCAAGTTTTAAATGCTCCTGACCCTCCAAGCTTCAGATTAGGGGGGATAGTATTTGGTGCCGGTTTTGACTCGATTAATGTTCGTTTCACAAAAAACAGCAAAAGCATTAACTTCAGAATACCAAGCGCGGAAGAACTGTTAGAGGAAATGCTTGTTGAGTCCGGAGTTCAGCTTACTAAGGATGAAAAGAGAACTCGTTATAATCAAACAATAGATATATTTGGAGATCTTTCTGAAGCCGCGATCTTTTTTTCAGGCATCTCTCTTCGAATTCTCGAGGCACTTGATTCAAACACTCTCACTTACGGTCAGATAAAGGCTAAAGCAAAGTTAGGAAAAACCAAACAGAAAAAGACGTCAGTATTTTTAGACTGGGCTAAAAAACTCCCAAAACATAGCAAAAGCACGGCGAGGCGCAGATATATTGAATATTCTAAGGAAATCCTCAGCTTCCATGCATCTGAAAGCGAAATTATAGAAAAGCTTGTTGAGCGGGGTGTATTGATGCGAAAATGGAAGTTGGATAAATGCCCGTCCTGCGACAAAGAATATTGGGTAGACGACCTACGAATAAATAAGCCTATGGTTTGTCCAGGGTGTCATAAACAAATTTCACTTCGTGACAAATTCCAGCTAGGTTATGAACTAAATGAGCTTGTAAGCCTTTCAATTCGCGAGGGTATCATACCTGTAATACTCACAGCAAGGTTTCTTAGAAACCTCACTGATAAAGGCTTCTTTTGGCTGCCCGGCGCTAAATGCTCACGGGGATCCGAAAAAACAGATTTAGATATACTAGCGTGTTGCGATGGCCACCTTGTCGCTGCTGAGTGCAAGACACTAAGTGATACAAACACAGAGTCAAAGACATGGGACGAGATAGCTGATCAGATACAACGGGAAGTTGATCTACTTAAGATTTGTAAAATAGAAACAATAGTAATTGCGGCTATGTGTAATGAATTTCCCCAAGAGTTCAAAAACAAAACAATAGATATTATAGGCAATGAATTAGCTGTCTTGTTTCTAAATAAAGAGGACTTAATGAAAGGACACAGGCGTATAGCGACACATGATCAACAACCAAGACGAATGCGCGTTAAAGATATTTTGCTATCTCAACCACTACAAAAGATAAAAAAACGAAAAAAAAAGGGTGAGAGGTTTGTAGCCTTTTAAAAAAGGGTCCGGGTCAAGAGGATCCACATTTAACTTGATGATATTACATAACCATCTCATGCACAGGACGCTCATAAAATCGCGCCTGTGATGAGTACGTTCGGCTTCAATAAAGAGGAGGATAAAATGAAAGTAAACTGGAAAGATCACATAGTGAGCACGCCCGATGTGATTCGTGGTAAACCTCGCATCAAAGGGACAAGGATTCCAGCAAGCCTTATCCT
>JAUVVL010000371.1 GCA_030604635.1 Desulfobacteraceae bacterium | reverse complement strand
GCGCCTGCGCTGCGCGTCTTACTACTGACACCTGAAACCTGACACCCGAAACCCGATTGCGAGGTTTTCGCTCAAAAATAAATAATTTAATGGGTGAGAACCATTTTAACAAATCGGTAATGCTCCCTCAACATCTTATCAACCGAGGGATTTTATTTATGAGCCAAACAATCCGTATCGGGGCACTTATATCAGGAAGCGGAACAAACCTGAAGGCTATTATGGATTCCTGTGAATCGGGAAAAATCAATGGAAAAATAGTATTTGTAGGATCGGATAATCCCGAAGCATGCGGTCTTGAAAAGGGGAGCAGGCTCGGAATTCCTGCGTTTTTTGTGGACTACGGATCAATTATTCAGCGTTTCAAAAAAGCTCCGGGAAAAGTCATACTTCCGGACGATTTTGACCTCGATGATGTGATTTCAAAACAGAGCTTTTTTTCAGCAGACGTTGACACTGAAAAGATGAAAGCCTTCATAATCACAAGAGCTGCTGCCGAGGCAAAGCTTCTTGACGAGATGAAACATTACCCCTTCGATCTTCTGGTGCTGGCCGGTTTTATGAGAAATTTAACGCCTTATTTTATCGACCGGGTCAATACAGATCCCGGCAACCCGCGCATAATGAACATCCATCCGGCCCTGCTGCCGGCTTTCCCCGGCGTGGATGGATATGGCGACACGTTCCGTTATGGATGCAAGGTCGGTGGGTGTACAGTACACTTTGTCGATTACGGTGAAGATTCAGGACCGATTATCGGTCAGAAAGCTTATGAAATATTGGAAGATGATACAATAGACACCATCCGGGAAAAGGGATTAAAGCTGGAGTGGTCGCTTTATACGGAGTGCATCAGCCTGTTTGCAGAGGGGCGCCTGAAAACGGTCAGGACGTCATACACATTGAAAACCGGTAAAAAAATGCATAGAACTGTGGTGAAAATAGCACCACCACGGATGAAAAAATTACAGGACCTTTAGCATCAACGGTATGGCAACAAAGGTGCCCAGAGAACTCCCCAGGTTTGTAAAAACCACCACCAGAAGTATTCGCGTAACCTTGTTTCTCCAGAACCCCCTTATGGATAGTATGTCTTCCGGTAATCTTTCGAAATCCCTGACCTTTGGTTTCCGTGAAAAGGCCTCCACAAGCCCTGAAACCCAGCCCGCCGCAATCATGGGATTCAAGGACGTTAAAGGGGCAGCCAGAACCGAAGACAGAATCGTCAGGGGGTGAGCCAGAGCGATGGCGGCGCCCAAACCGGCCAGAATGCCGTTTGCCATGACCCACCACGATATCATGTCAGTCCCGGCATTGGTTCCGCCGTGATAAAAGCCCAAGACAATCAGCACAAGTATGGCCAGAGGGATAATCCATTTTAAGATGCCGGATATTTTTCCTTTGGGCGGGATTTGCTCAAGAGATTCGATATCTATCTCTGTATTCCAGCACTTTTTAATACCGGGCACATGACCTGCGCCCACAACTGCAACGATTTTATTGCCGGGCGCTGTCCGGATTTTGTATGTCAGGTACTGGTCTCTCTCATCGATCAGGATATCTTTTAATATTGGAAGTGATTTTCCAACATCTGAAAGCAAAGTATGAAGCACATCCTCTTGCTTCATTTTTTCGATGTCTTCCTCCTTGATTTCATCTATTTTCCCCATTGATAAAACCAGTTGAAACAAAAGTTTGACTTTGCTCCATAGTCCCATGGCACGCCAGGTTTTTAACAGAGTAATACGAATATTTCTATCGGCAAGATGTATTCCGGCGCCCAGGGCCTCCCCGGTTTCGATGGCCTTTATCATTTCCTCACCTGGCTTAACGTCAAGTTTATCGGCGATCCGTTTTTGAAATGACGCCAAAAGGAGATTTGAAAGCAAAAGGAATGATTTTTTCTCCTTAATGACCTTGACGATATCAGTGTCCTGCCATTTGTCTTTTTGTCGGATAGACTGATACCTGGATTCGCACAGTTCAACGCAGACCGTGTCAGGTTTTTCCGCCTCGATAACATCGGTTGTCAGCCGGACGCTCTCTTTTGATACATGAGCTGTACCCAAAAGTATGATCTCTTTGTCTTCAAAGACAAAGCGATGTATGTTATTAGTATTGTTTGTCATCAGAATTCGTTATATGTTATATTATTACTAATCCGAGCGTTTTGATTTAGACATGGAGCGGGTTGCCCGAGGCAAATTGCAGCCGGACAAGTTAGAAGTGCCTAAAATGAGCTAAAGTGCCTAAAGTTATGGAGTCGCTCCTGCCCGCCATCGCGAGCCGTACTCAATGCCCTTCGTCCTTTTGTTGTCTCGCTCAGGCGAGGCGGG
>JAUVVL010000095.1 GCA_030604635.1 Desulfobacteraceae bacterium | reverse complement strand
TTTTTGGGGCCTTCAGATATGCAGTTTTAATAAATCTGTTAGCGAATATTTCCTTTCGGAAAGTATTTTTTCGCCGCGTCTTACCGAAAGGCAGCCAGCTGCTTGATAATTTTATTGTACTTCATAAAGAAACATTTCCCGATTACAAGTCAGCAAGGAGAAAAGAAAAATTTTGAAGTCCGGTCAAGGACGCAAGTGGCTTGATGAATTGGAGTTCGAGTCGGAGTCCGCAATCCCCTAAAGAGGCTTGTGCGCCTTCGGCGCATTCAAATCAGCCAGAGGCTGACAAGTCCTCTCGCCCCGGCCAGCCTTCGCTTTAAAACGGATTCAAGATGCGAAAGGCGGGCAAAATCCCCACACATCAAAATACAAACCTTGGCGAGTCAAAACAGCCATTGCCTTCACAGATCGCCAAAAGGCCCTCGACTTTGAGGTATACTTAAAAAGTCCTTCTGGTAGGGCCTTTACAAAGAAACGGCTATAAATTCCCCTTTTTTATCTTTAGCAGAAACATAAAAAATTCGGTGGGTTAAAAGCGCCCCGACCATTATTTATTAATAAAACATGGCGTTCTAATGAACTCCCGTTTTTTTTTGGTTATGCCGTGAGGTACCCAAATGCACAGAAACCCGGGCATTCCTTGACGAGAATCTCGACAAGTTGAATATCTTAACCCTATGAAGCACCCAGCGCATCGCTGGCAGTCATGAGGTGATCGGCTCGACTCCGGTCAGTTCCAGCATAAATTTTAACGAACACAGCCGGTTACAACAACCGGCTGTGTTGTTTTTTTGGTGGTTTTTGCTGAAAATGGGCGCTGGGTGGATAAAAGAGGAGAAATATCTTGACAATTAACAACCATCCATTTATTAGATTCGGCTTTTTAGTAAAATATATGTCAAACAGGGAGGTGAAGATTGTTTGAGATAGGAGCTATTTTATTTATGCTTGGACTCGCATTTGTTTTGTTTAGGGATGTGAGAAAGTAATATTCGGCCCTTGCGGTGTTAAAGTTTTTTGGAGTATTATATTAGGTTCTTCGTGTTTTTCTCCGCAAAGGCCACTTTTATCTTAAGGAAAATAAATGAAATGAAAAAGTTTGTTGTATTAGGTGCCTTTCTGGGCATCACTATATTCCTTATTGTGACCGTGAGTTTCGGTAAGGTTTGGTATGATTATCATGATGCCCGCCGTGCCTTAATCACTGAGTCTAATCAGCGATCAACTTACTACGGGCCTGAACTTGAATGGTGCAATGTATTTGAATATAATGGACTTGATTAATAATACTCGGCCTTGTGGAAATACACGTCCTTGGTTTCTTCCGGCTGGATACACAGGAAATAAAGAGTCTGAAGCCGAGTGATTTAAAAGCAGGAAGTCGGAAATTCAAATCCTCTCGCCCCGACCACAGTTTCTTCAATAAATAAAGCGGCTTAACAGCCGCTTTTTTATTTCGCGTAACCAAAAAATCAATCTGATTTGACCAGTTTCATATCCGTTTTAGCCTGGATTTCTCACGAGTCTGATTCGTTCATTTGCAAGGCATCAGGGATGAAGCTGTAGTGCACTACCGCAAACCCCTGATAACACAGCAAATGGGCGAATCAGGCTCGCCTTTGGTGAAGAATTTATCTTAAAAATTATAATCACCAAAGTGTTTCTGCAAAGTATTTGTTTATGGCTGCTTAACCGATTAATATTTTTATATTTAATTACTATAGTAAAATCCGAGATAAATTCTTCATGAGAAATTCAGGTTAGCACATTGTTGGACATGCAAGTGGACATGTTGTAGAAATAAGTTTCCGAAAGTTCATCTTTTTAAAAATACCATCTTTTGCGCTTCTTTAAAAGTTTCTTGACAAAACAGTGGTTTTCCTTCAAATTTGAAAAAGTTTATAATTGATGGAAAACCCCTTTAACTTATTGTTAAGAGATACTTCTTGGTTTTCCTTCAAAATATGAAAGCGAGCCGAATGATGGAAAATAGTTTGTTTTTCAAAAAGATGACAGACAACCAAAGGCGAGTGTTCATTGACACGGCGCACCTCTATAAAGCTTTTCAGGATACCTACAAAAAATTCCGTTCTTACGCTGGCGGTATGCATTGGAAAAAATCTAAGGGCCGGGAATATTTATTCAGATCTCGAGATCGCTACGGCTATGGTAAGAGTTTAGGGGCACGATCTCCGGAAACCGAGAAAATATTAGACGAGTTCCGGCAGTCCAAAAGGGATCTGAAGGAACGGATGTCCATTTTAAAAGAACGTTTAAAAGAGCAGGCAAGATTTTGCAAAGCGGTAATGATCCAGCGGGTGCCCAGGGTTGTCACCAATATTTTGAGGGTGTTGGACCAGCAGAATCTACTGGGCAAAAATATCATTGTCGTCGGCACTAATGCGCTATATGCTTATGAAGCAGCCGCAGGTATTTTTATTGATAGTCCGATTATGGCAACCAGAGATATGGATATTCTATGGGATATCCGGCCGAAACTTACGCTGGTGGCTGATGATAAAACAGAACCCGGAGGTATGCTGGCTATTCTCAGAAAGACGGACCGCTCCTTTGAACTTTCCAGTTCTCAACCATTTCGGGCTGTGAACCGGCATGGATATATGGTTGACTTGATAAAAGCAGAGCCGAAAAAAGTGATGACAAAAGAACGGCGGCGAATGGGTGGGCCGGGAGATCTGGAAGCAGTTGAAATCAGGAATTTGCAATGGTTGCTGTCTTCTCCGAAATTTTATCAAGCTGTGATAGGAGACGATGGCTATCCTTCTGAAATGGCTGTACCTGACCCACGCGCTTTTGCGCTACATAAATTCTGGTTAAGTGGACAACCGGACCGGGAGCCGGTTAAAAAACAAAGGGACAGGGATCAGGCACTGGCTGTGGTCCGACTGGTCATTCAACACTTACCGCAGTATGCTTTCATAAGGGCCGATCTCAAAATGTTTCCAAAAGAAGTACTCAAAGAAGCACAGGAGCAGATATCAGAAATAGAAGGATTCCCTATGTTTGAAATTGAATAAGCGTGTTTGGTGTCGTGTGAAGACCTTACCCAGTTGTTTTTGCTTTATGCTTGACAGAGGGAATATAGGATGTCCCTCTGTTCCAGAATGTCAAATTAGTGCACCAATCAAGGTTTTTGACCCAATCCCACGTTGAAGACCAATATTTAAATAGACCATGGATTCCTCATCTGAATTCTTAAAAAAACTTTGGCTTCAAGTTTGTATCGTATACCCTAAAATAGTCAAGCCCACCACAAATCGGTTTCATATATCAGATCTGCTATAGCCCTCAAATCACTTAAAATAGATTTAACCTTAAATCAGAATACTGCCCCGATTCCCTATGTCTATTCAAAATAAATTGATTTTTATGATATTTCTTGATAATGGGTTATTAAACCATTTACGAGAAATAAAATGAAACCGAAGGGACCAGAGCTGGGGAGTCTCTCATCGCGGTTTTTCGCCTATGTTCAGCTTAAGAAGCTGAACATAGTCCGCACCGGAGAAACGGCTATAAATTCCCCTTTTTTATTCGCCTTCGCCTGAATACCCTGCTGCTTGCTGCGGGGAGCTTCATCTTTAAATTGGTTCAGCGAATTCTCATTCCCAAATCCCTTGGGCAAATAGGTGGCATACTTGTGCGCCTCCAGTGTGCTTGTCCGCCTTCGGAGAGCTTGTGCGCCTTGGGCGCATTCAAATCCTCTCGCCACGACCAACAACATATATAATTACGGGCGGTTCATTAGAACCGCCCTTTTTCTTTATGGGGTCACGGATTGGGTTTTGTGTGGGTTATGTTGACAAAAAAATGGACAAATTGTCACATCTATGCCGCCAAAATCTCAGCAACAGCCGCTTCAATTAACTTGTCACAATCCGTTTGAGATTGTGATAAGCTGTTTTCCAGTTCATCACAGAAGGCCATTAGCTCGTCAACTTTGGCTACAATGCGTTTTTGTTCATTTTTTGGTGGAATGGAGATGGCGAATTGAGAGATGTTTGTCATACTAAGATTCGCCCGTGCATTATCAACTTGTTTATCAAACATGTAGCCAATACAGACCGAGCTGTTAAAGAAATGCAGGAAATACTTCAGTTCAAAAAAACGGTTAGGATTAAGCATCCTAAATAAGGATTTTCTTCCATATTTTCTTTCATCCAAAATTATAACGCCGAACTCACTTGCCGGAAGGGCGGATTGACAGTAATTGAAAATATCGGTAGATTGAGCATGAAGAATTGGTGTAACAGCCAAAGCCGCTCAGCCCTTCCGGTCAAGTGGAGTGACAGGTTGGGCATTTATTATGCGTATTTATAGACCGGGGTTTCGATGAACCTATCGGGTTTCTTCCTGCTCTTGATAATCTCTTGGATGTGTTCCACTGTATTAGGTGCAAAAAATTGTTCCCCGGTCTCCTTGCATACTCGTGCAGGCACATGCTCAATGATGTAGAACATCCCGCCGTGCTCCAATGTGTATGTCACATCGGTTTCAATCATCATTTCCTTCATGGCTTATCACCTCCTAAATTGGCTCTCCTGATCCTGTAACCAATCCACAACTCGGCATCAGGTTGATACAAAGTGATGATCTTGATAAGTTGCCGACTGGGATAACTGCACTGGATGTGCAACGGCCGTCCCGAGTCCGTGAATCCGAGAATCATGCAACTTGGACCATATTTATCATCTGGGTAATCTTCAATTATCTCACTTGGGCTCAATATGGCCTGCTCGACTTCAGCAACACTGATGTCGCGAATAATGCTCTGATCGACGGCATGTTTAGAAAACTCGAACTGCCGCTGCTGGATTTTAATTTGTATTTCTTCTATCATCGTCACTAAGAAATGATACTCCTTTATCCAAGCGCAGTCAATTTGACCTATGTCTATGCCCAACCTTCAGGATCAGCAGCGGGCGGTGAACTCCCACTTACATTGAAAAAGGCGAAGAATGCCGCAAAACTACGCCCGTTAGAAGTGGCATTGCGTTAGCCCGTCTGCTGAATCCTGTTGTTAGACCGTTTTTTTTGTGTGACTCCAAGTGGTTGTAAAAGTTATCTATTGTTTAGTTGGTTTTACCCCTGTGCATTTTTGGGTTAGATTCGCTAGAACTCTTGAGCATGGGCCACTTAATCTTGTTGGTGGCACACATATTAAATTAATATCTCTATTGTCAACTTTTCCAGTAAGGCCAACTTTGTTAACGATTTTTTTCGAATAATCTGGGTCAGTTGCCGTTTTCATGTTTTGCCACGCATTTTTTTGAAATGCTATAACAGCTCCATTTTTAGTTACAAAATTGTCAATAGTGTTTGAAACTCTCTTTTTCTCTTCATGTTCTAATTTTCGAAATGCCTTTTTCCCAATCAATTTTTGAATGCCTGCGACACCTGACCATTTGTCACTAGCTCCACTAGGCATGGAATGGAATACAGATAGGCCAATTTGAAATGGAGATGAATAACGTGATTCAAGTATTTGATTTCGCCTGATCGAATTTTTCTCTTCTGGAGATATCTCACCTGAAATTGATACATTTAATACCCCAGAGTTTTTCAAAATAGTTTTCCAAAACCTATGTTCAGTATTGTTTGCTTCAAAGGCAAAAAACATCCCCGAAACAACTGAATGGCTTGCTGGGTTACCTAATAAAAGCAATAATGCCGGTCTGTTATCTCTTGCTTTTGGAATTAATTCTTCTGTATGGTAATTGATATGAGTATCATCAACTTGATATACTTTTTTGTTATACGGGTCTGATCCTAGAAAGGATGGCAATTTCGAGAAAAATTTATCTTTCTCATTCTTTGATTCAAATAATTCGTTAATTGCTATTCTGCATTCCAATTGACCAGGATTTTTAGTCGTGTTGTATTCAATTAATTTAGTTTTCAAGGTGTTATCCCCAATTTGTTCATTTTAGTCTAACGCTTGCCGTAAGCGGCCGAGCGAAGCGAGGTCCAGCCAGCTTGCTGGCGATGCTTGACGGCTTTGTTATGTTTTAGTTTCACTCTAACAATGATTTCTCATATGTTGCTATCATTTCAGCCCTATATTCCGGTGTCCACTGCTCCGAATTGTACACTCTGCTCGTCGATACTTGAGAACCACAAATAAAATTGTTGAGGTACTCAATGGCTGAACCTGAAATGTACTCACCAAAGTGATTAAAATTTTCGTTATTTTGAACATCGATTGCTAACCGTAGCAACTCAGAAAAAGCTTTATCATCGCTGGCAAACAAATGCTCTTTGAGTTCACTCTTGCTTGTCCATTTTCTGAAAAATTGATTAAGGATATATAGATCCCATGTCATGTTGGTTAAACACTTCTTTTTCACATGGCTGGAGTCCGAAACCTTATACTTCATCATTCTCTTCAAAGGTTTTTTGCTGAAAAGAACTAGCGAATAAACGATTGCTACCAATGAAAGCCTAAAATCCTTTATCAACCAGTGAACAAATTCTTTTAACTTATCTTCTCTGGCTTTGGAATTATCTAAGTTTATGCTGGTTACAACAAGAATCATCAAATACAAGGAGTCCCACTCTTTCAAGCGCCTGTATCTTGTCAGCTTTTCCTGCAAATCCATGTGGTCAACTTTATAGTCAGTTGGATGTTCGAAATCTGGGCTTAATCCGAAAGCATAAGCAGCCAAATGATCTGGATTAGAATTGTTGATATTGTGAAATAGCTCAAGATCTTTTGTTATTTCTCGTATTTTATCTGTCGTGTAGTTAATCTTTTCATAAACTGCAAAGGTTGGGTCAATTTCAATATTTGCAATCTGGCAAAAGATAAGCAGAGAGATTGCATCTTTGTATTCATCCTTAACAACGTTCTTTTTTACAGAATTTAGGAGAAACTGAAAAATATTTAAATCAAGGACAACTGTATATCCAACTCCGTTTAAGTCTTTGTTATATAAATAATTAGTTGGGTTATATAGGTCGTCACTTTCTTCCAAGTTGAAATTGTGAACTAGCCAGTCGCGTCGTCGAACCATTTCTACTACAGAATCAGTATACCCTGGCAAAATGTAAGCCACTTCTTCCATATTCTCGACTCTCCGCCGCATGCAAATAAAACATAACTAGCAGAAAAAATTCTGTGTATCACAAAACCTCAAAATTCTGTGTATTAATAATATTTCAGTGGCTTTAAAGAGAAAATTCTGTTGATTTCAATATATATAATGCTTGACCGAAAACCCTGGTTTCCGGTCAAAAATCCGAAATCCGAAGATCGAAATACTAAACAATGACAAAAATGAAAATGCTCCAATGACAAAAACATTTTAAAAACATTGAATTCCCAATGAATTTGTTTCGGTCCCTGGCCCAGACCGTACACCAGTTCTTTTTTAAGCATCAACAATGTCTGGGTTGATACATAAGCTATCGTCCGTTTCAATGGGTCGCACCAGGGCGGGCATTTTGTCATTTGGTATTCGAATTTGCTCGCCCTGTTAAATATTTATCCTGACATTTAATGGACTTTTGTATAAAATGCGACTTTTCACTCTATACGGATACCATCCCCGCCTGCCAGATGCCTGCCCGCTGGCCGGCAGGCGGGGCGGGCAGGTTGAATGATTTAACAGGGTAAAGAATTTCGGCTATTTTATAAGATCAGGCGACATTCGGATTTTGCCTTAACATGACTTTTCGTTATTATATAATATTAATGAGTTATTAATTTGGCACGGGAAATGCTATTAATACATAGACTATCCGTAATCTAACGGGCTGTTTTTTTGCTTTTTAAATATCAAAATAAAAGAATGAAATCAATATGAAAAAATGCATAAGCCAACCAAAAGACTGTTAGCCTGCATTTCTCATAAAGAATTTGTCAGAGCTTTTTAAAAAGTACAAAATATGTTGAAATCAAAACATATTCGGGCAAAATAAAATTATAAAACAAATACAATGTGTTTTATATTTTTTTTAGACAAATTCTTTCCCATTCGGCGTGTCTGAGCGTCACAGGAACTGCGTTATTCAGCCTTTGCAGTAAATTATTACGGCTTCAGGCTGAAATGCCTTGTTCCTGAGCCGCTCAGGCCCGTGAGAAAAGCGGTTTAGACCAGGTTCGTGAACAGATTAGAATTAAACATTATTCCATTAGAACTGAACAGGCTTATGTATCTTGGATCAGAAGATATATCCTTTTCCACAGCAAGAAGCATCCAAAAGAGATGGGAAAGCATGAAATTGAGGCTTTTCTTTCGCACCTTGCTAAGAATTTAAATGTTGCATCCTCAACACAAAATCAAGCATTCAACGCTATGTTGTATTTATACAATCAGGTATTAAATAAGCCGTTGGATGACAAAATCAATGCCATACGCGCCAAAAAGCCCCGCCGTTTGCCTACGGTTATGACAAATGAAGAAGCTATGAAGGTGGTCAAAGGTCTTTCAGGAAGCAATAAATTAATGGCTAAACTTCTTTACGGATCTGGTTTGCGTTTGATTGAGTGTCTTCGGCTTCGTTTAAAGGACATTGATTTTGGGATGAATCAAATAATGGTCCGTGATGGAAAAGGGAAAATAGATCGGGTTACCTTATTATCTGAAAGCGCAAAATTTGAATTAAAAGAGCATCTGGAACGCGTAAAAACTGTTCATGAAAATGATTTGAGCCAAGGATACGGAAAAGTTTATCTTCCACGAACCGGAGAAATCAGACGACATCATATACATGAAAGCAGTATTCAAAAGGCGGTTAGAAAAGCGGTCAAACTAACCCGCATCCCTAAACCCATCAGTTGCCACACGTTTCGGCACAGTTTTGCCACGCATCTATTGGAGGATGGATATGATATCAGGACGGTGCAGGAACTGCTTGGGCACAAGGATGTTTCTACTACGTTGACATGTTTTTGTATGCTATGCCGCTAAAATCTCAGCGACAGCCGCTTCCATTAACCTGTCACAATCTGTATGAGATTGTGACAAGCTGGTTTCCAATTCATCGCATAGAGACATTAGCTCGTCAACTTTGGCTACGATGCGTTTTTGTTCGTTTGTTGGAGGTAGTGGGAAAGGGGTTTCCGAAAAATAGGTTTTTGGCACACGTTTTTGACCAGCCGATCCCGTCATTTTGGACACACCTTCCCTTATGAACTTCGAAGTCTTCAGATACAACAGTATGTACTCAGATATAATCAAATTGATTATAGGGCGAAAAATATGAAGTTCAGTAGTTCCAGCCCCCAATCCATTTTTCAATCCACGCATTACAGCAGATTTTCTATTTTGAAAGCAGGGCGTAATCTTTGCTAATGCAACATCCCCTTCGGAAAAATGTGTAAAACCATTTTTAATATCTCCCCAAAGGCGAATCTCCGATCCAACACGATCACCTAATACTGTGGGCACTAATTTCATTGGAACAAAAGAGACTTCTGTTTCATCGCCAATTTCATTCCTTGGATTTATTAGACCAATTGCGACAAGCCGTGTCCATTCCCATCCATTCGGAAGTTCATAAGGCATTTCGTCAGATTTAATCGGTGGTAACGGCTTGCCCTTTTTGATTTTCCCTTCTTTTATAAGCCGCTCCTTCTCAGCCTTTATCTTTTCAAGCAAAACCGACGCTGGCTCATCTTTCGGGTCTTGCGGAACAAGTTTTCCTTGAATAGTAAGTTGAAGAATGGCTTGACGCAACTTGTCGACATTTGCCGGTTTGCTGTATAGCAGGTCAAAATTGTTGCATATTCGTTGCCAGTGTTTTCTGAATTTCTTGGGTTCACGGGCCGTAAGAAGTTTGTGGATTGAAGCATCGTTGAGTTGGATACAGTTTATGCTAACCTTCTGTTTACTGGCTTCCAGTCCATCACACAAAGCCATTAGCTCATCAATTTTGGCTACGATGCGTTTTTGTTCCTTAAGCGGTGGTACGGGGATCATAATTTCGCTAACAATTTTGCCAGATACTTCCTTGAAAGTAGTACCTGATGCCTGGTTATCTATTTCTTTTGCGGCATGCTTCAAAAAATAATATATATATTCATTCATATCTATAATGAAAGGAACACATGATTTGAACCCTTGATTAGTACAAAGTTCATTATTAGCTATTGCAACATAACCGATAGGAGCACGGCTTGAAAATAAAACTGTTCCTTTGGGCATTAGTTGTGCTGAACTCTTCTGTAAACCCAAAGCACTAATATCTCGCCTACCTCTGGCAATGTATTTTCCTTCCAATTTATAAAGATCAGCGGGGGTTAACCATGGTATTCCTTTTTCAGAGAAATACTCACTATTCCCAGTTTTGGGTGTGCCGCCTCCAACAATCCTTCCAATAACACCCAATCTTGACCATGCCCAACTCATTGGTAGCTCATATGGAACACTATCTGTATCTATCGGTGGAAGCGGCGTTCCCTTTCTTATTTTCTTTTCTTTAATCAACCCTTTTTTCTCAGCCTTTATCTTTTCAAGCAAAACTGAAGCAGGCTCATCTTTCGGGTCTTGTGGAACCAATTTGCCTTGAACAGCGAGTTGCAAAACCATCTCTCGGAGCTTCTGAACACCGTTGGGAGCATCAGCCAACAATTCAAAATTATCAAAGAATGTTTCTAGCTTCATTAAGCATTGCCTCCCAGTGCATTCATCAATTCTTGCTTGAGCTTGCCCCTTGTTTTAGCAACCTCCTTCGATAATCCTTTGTACTGCTTCAACAGTTCATCAGGATCGCCAAGATCGTCTTCTGGGCTATGGGGGTTTTTAATGTCCAGATTGTATCCACCGGCTTTAATGTCCTTGATCGACAACTTCCAAGCAAATTCGTTTTCCTTGCGTTTCTTCCACCACTTCTTTTCAGGTTCGAACTCCTTGATAAGCAATGGCTTTGTCTTTGAATAGGATTTATAGCCTTCTGGATAGGGATGTTCGTAGAACCACACGTCTTTTGTCTTTTCCCCCTTGGTGAAAAATAGCAGGTTTGTTTTGATGCCAGTGTATGGACTGAATACCCCATTAGGTAGCCTGACGATAGTGTGGAGGTTGCATTCCTTTAGCAGTTTTTCTTTTATCCGCGTTTTGACACCTTCGCCGAACAGGGTGCCGTCTGGCAAGACGATACCAGCACGCCCTCCGTCCCTAAGAAGGTGCATAATAAGTACTAAAAACAGGTCTGCCGTTTCTCTTGTTCGTAATCCGGTAGGAAAATTTGATTCAATGCCGTCCTCCTCCATACCTCCGAACGGTGGATTAGTGATAACCACATCAACACGATCTTTTGGACCATAGCTTTTCAGGGGCCGGGCAAGGGTGTTGTCGTGCTTAATATTGGAAGGCACATCAATATCGTGAAGCAACATGTTTGTCATACACAGTGAATGCGGAAGCTGTTTTTTCTCAACACCGAAAATGGATTTCTGTAAGATGGCCTCATCATCAACCGTCTTTACACATTTTTTCCGGATATTTTCTATAACGCAGGTCAAAAAGCCACCAGTACCACATGCCGGGTCCAACACTTTTGCGCCTAATTTAGGGTCAACCATATCGGCCATGAACTGGGTAACGGCCCTTGGTGTATAATACTCACCGGCATTACCGGCACTTTGAAGATCACTCAAAATCTTTTCATAAATATCACCGAACATGTGCCGGTCTTCTGAAATGTTAAAATCTATTTCATTAATCTTATTGACGACCTGGCGCATGAGCGTACCGGACTTCATATAATTGTAACCATCCTCAAAAACGGAACGGACAATAAACGCCCTCTGGTTTCCATTTGAACCAACATGCAAATCCTTCAACTGCTTAAAGAGCTTATTATTGACAAAGTCGAGCAGTTCATCTCCGGTTATTCCTTCGTCATCTGAGGCCCAGTTGCACCATCGTAGTTCGTCCGGAAGGGGTGACTTGTAGCCGTCGTTTAAAAGCTTGGCTTCTTGCTCCTTATCGTCAAATATCTTAAGGAATATCATCCACACAAGCTGGCCGATCCGCTGGGCATCACCGTCAACTCCAACATCTTTGCGCATTATGTCTTGAATAGCTTTAACAGTGGTACTGATTGTCATTCTCTGAATTCCTTTTACTGTTGTTTATATTGAGCAGTCAATAACCACCCCTAAAAAGGGTGGCTTGATGGTGACCCTAAAAGGGTCAATAATTATAATTCACTCACCGCAGAGGACGCTGAGGCTTACATATTTTTTTGCTTTACGCTGAGAGGGCGTAAAGCAAAAACACATAGCCCCTGAAGGGGTACAAATGTTCACGGACACTATTTCCAGCATTAGACAGTATAAGCTTATAGTTTTTATCGTCCGCCGGAGGTGGACTGAGCACTTTTCCATTGCCGTCGTCCCTGCCCCGTTAAATCTGAAAGCTATTTAACCGGGGTCAACGGCGATGGAAAAATCAT
>JAUVVL010000006.1 GCA_030604635.1 Desulfobacteraceae bacterium | reverse complement strand
GCTCTCTGCGTCTTGAGCGAAGCGGGCGGTGAATACACACTCACTTATCTGCACAGCAAAGCTTGGACCATCCCGCCTAAGCGGGAAGGTTTAATGGGTTAATTAAACATAAAGATATTAATCAGCTAAGCAGATATAAACAAATAGTTTGCAGAAACACTTTGATGTTTATAATTTTTAAGATAAATTCTTCACCAAAGGCGAGCCAGAGCGGCACAGGAACTGCGTTATTCAGCCCTCGAAGTAAAATACTACGTCTTCGGGCTGAAATGCCTTGTTCCTGCACCGCTCAGGCTCGTGAGAAATCCAGGCTAAAGGGAAAAATCCGATTTAGGTAAAGTGAATATGTCCTTGTTTAGTCCATCCTGGTATCGGGTTGCTGCGCTGAAGCCCCGACTGCGCAGCCACGCTGAAATTCACCGCCACAACTATCGCGGAGAACTGTGGTATGTTCTCCAAGACCACTCTTCAGGGAAATATCACCGCTTTACTCCGGCCGCCTATCTTTTGATCGGTCTCATGGACGGGGAGCGCACCGTCGAGGAGATCTGGGAAGCGGGGAGAGCACGCCTGGGTGAGGACGCTCCCACCCAGGAGGAGATGGTTCGTCTCCTCAGTCAGCTTCATGCAGTTGACGCCTTGCAAGCTGACGTACCGCCTGACACTGAGGAGTTGCTGAAGCGTTTTGAAAAGCAGCGGTTTAGCAAGTTGAAGCAAAACCTGCGCAGCCCGCTTTTCATGCGTTTTCCACTGCTGGATCCGGAACGGTTCCTGGTTCGATTCCTGCCGCTGGTGCGCCCTTTGTTCAGTTGGACAGGGGCCTTGCTCTGGCTGGCCGTGGTGGGAACGGCTATTTTCCTTGTCGGTGTTCACTGGCCGGACCTTACCAAGAACGTGACGGGCCGCATCCTGGCCCCGCGGAACCTCGTGCTGCTCTGGCTCACTTACCCCTTCGTAAAAGTCTTGCACGAGTTCGGGCATGCCTTTGCCACCAAGGTATGGGGTGGAGAGGTCCATGAAATGGGCATTATGTTTTTGGTTCTCACCCCCATCCCATACGTGGATGCCTCCGCCGCTTCGGCCTTTCGCAACAAAAGAGAGCGCGTCCTGGTCGGGGCGGTCGGCATAGTCGTCGAACTATTCGTGGCGGCGCTGGCGCTATTCGTTTGGATCAATGCTGAACCCGGCACTGTCCGCGCGGTTGCCTTCAACGTCATACTGATTGCCGGGGTGTCCACAGTACTGTTCAACGGTAACCCGCTGCTTCGCTATGACGCATACTATATGCTGGGTGATCTGCTCGAGATCCCTAATCTCGGAACGCGTGGAATGCAGTACATGGGCTACCTGATGCAACGGTACCTGTTTGATCTCCCTGATGCGGAGCCGCCCCAGTCAACCCAGGGTGAGCAAGTCTGGTTTGTCATCTACACTATTGCATCCTTCATCTACCGAATCTTCATATACGCAGCAATCATCCTGTTCATTGCCAGCAAGTTCTTTATTGTGGGGATGCTTCTGGCGAGCTGGGCGGTTGTGACCATGATTATCTTCCCGGTAGCCAAGAGCGTGAAATTCCTTTCTTCCTCTCCGAAGCTTGGCCGCAAGCGGGGCCGAGCAATCATGATGAGCGGTTTTGCCGTGGCCGCGTTGGTCGCGATCGTGGTGTTGCTGCCCTTCCCTTTGGGCACCCGGGCCGAGGGGGTTGTGTGGGTCCCGGAAAAATCGTTCGTGCGCGCGGGGATAGACGGATTTGTGGATCGGGTCATTGCTGTGCCCGGATCCATCGTCAGACGCGGCGATCCCCTTATCGAGTGTTCCGACCCGTTTTTGCCCGCACGCATCCGGGTGCTGGAGTCACGCCTGCGTGAGTTGGAGGCAATATACGACACCCAGTTGCCTTCCGACCGTGTCCGGGCAGAGATAACCAATGAGGAGATTGAACATGCCAAAGCCCAGCTCAACCACGCACGCGAGCGTGCCGGCGAGTTGACTATTCATAGCTCTGCCAGCGGCAAATTTATTGTGCCAATGGCACGGGACCTTCCGGGCCGGTTTGTCCGGCGGGGGGAGTTGTTGGGCTACGTGGTGGATCGCTCCACTATAACTGCGCAGGTGGTTGTCTCTCAATCGGACATTGACCTCGTGCGGCAGCGGACTGTGGGGGTGAAGGTTCGGCTCGCGGAGACTATTGCCGAAATCATACCCGCTGTGCTCAAGCGTGAGGTGCCTGCAGCAACAGACCAACTGCCGAGCAAAACGCTCAGCCAGGAAGGTGGCGGCCAGATTGCCATCGACCCGCGCGACATGCTGGGTGTGAAGGCCTTTCAGAAGGTATTTCTGTTTGATCTGGAATTGCCGGACCAGGCACGGTTGTACAATGTGGGTGGTCGCGTCTACGTGCGTTTTGACCATGGATGGGAGCCGTTGTTTTGGCGTTGGTACAGAGGCACGAGGCAACTGTTCCTGAGGAGGTTCAATGTTTAACGTCCCCGCTCAATCCGGCATTGCAGGCGGAATCTATCCTGAGCGCGAAGAGCCGCCCGTGGAATGGCTTGAGCGGTTGGTAGCTTCCGTGGGAGGAATATTTGCACCCTGGCTGCGACCTCGCGCCGCGCGCTTCAACTGGATAGTCGGACTCGTCAACGCTCATGCCGCCTCCATGGAAGACTTGAACGACAGTGAGATCATGGAGAAAAGCCGAAGCTTGCGAAAAAGCCTGCGGTACGAGGGTTACAGCAAGGATCTGGTGGCGCAGGTGTTCGCACTGGTTCGTGAAGTTGCAGGCCGCACTCTGGGTATGCGACACTTTGATGTTCAGTTGATTGGTGGCTTGGTGTTGCTCAACGGCATGGTGGCGGAAATGGAGACCGGCGAGGGCAAGACGCTTACCGCAACGCTGCCTGCCTGTACTGCAGCCCTTGCGGGCGTGCCCGTGCACATCGTAACCGTGAATGACTATCTTGCAGCACGTGACGCCGAGTGGATGAAACCGATTTACAATGCCTTGGGACTTAAAGTCGGTACCATCCAGCATGGCATAGACCAGGTAGCCAGCCGTGCCGCATATGAGTGTGACGTCACCTATTGCACCAATAAAGAGGTGGCTTTCGACTACCTCAGGGACAGGATTGTGCTCTGGGACAGGCCCGGTCGAATCCGGCTCCAACTGGAACGGCTGTACGGCGAGCATTCGCGGGTGCGCCAACTGGTTATGCGCGGACTTCACTTCGCCATTGTGGACGAGGCCGACAGCGTTCTAATCGATGAGGCGCGCACTCCCCTGATCATTTCCGGGCAGGGCGACAGCGTAGATGAAGAGCGCATTTACCAGGAGGCTCTCGGATTTGCAAAAGAATTGGTGCAGGGAGAAGAATTCTCGATTTTTCCAAGCGAGCGGATGGTGGATCTCACCGAACAGGGGAAGGCTCGGATCGAAGACTTTGCCCGGTCCAGTGGAGGAATATGGTTAAGCACCCAGCATTGTGAAGAACTGGTGCGACAGGCCCTGTCGGCGCTCCAATTCTTCTCCCGTGACAAGCACTACCTGGTGAGAGATGGGAAGGTACAGATCATCGATGAATATACGGGCCGTGTGATGCCCGACCGTTCGTGGGAGCGAGGTTTGCACCAGCTCATTGAGGCCAAGGAAGGCTGTGAAATTACCAGCCAGATAGAAACTCAGGCCCGTATCAGCTATCAACGTTTTTTTCGACGTTACCTGCACATCGCCGGCATGACCGGTACAGCTCGGGAAGTGGCGGGAGAGCTGTGGTCGATCTACCGCCTGCGCGTGGTGTCGGTGCCCACAAATCGGCCAATGCACCGGGAATATCTCCCTGATCGTACCTATCACACTGCAGCTCAGAAGTGGGAGGCTGTGGTAAACAATATTTCAGAAATGCACAACAAAGGCCGTCCTGTTCTGGTGGGGACCCGCTCGGTTGAGGCGTCGGAGCAACTGAGTCGTCTCCTTTTGGATGCTGGACTGCCTCACAAGGTGTTGAACGCCCGGCAGGATAAGGAAGAAGCGGAAATCATAGCGCAGGCCGGGGAGCGGGCCCGAATCACGGTGGCCACGAACATGGCGGGACGGGGGACTGATATCCGTCTTGCACCAGGTGTCGCCGACCTAGGGGGGCTTCATGTCATTGCGACGGAACGACACGAAGCAGGACGAATCGACCGGCAACTTTTTGGTCGCTGTGGACGACAGGGTGATCACGGTAGCAGGAAAGCGATAGTTTCGTTTGAAGATGAGCTGGTAGTTGTATATATTGGAAAGATACTTCAGAGGTTAGCAACAGCTATTCTTAAGAATCCGGAAAGTTTCGCGGCCAGGTGGATTGGAAAAATCCTGTTTTACAAGGCTCAACGTACCGCTGAACGCCTGCATGCCCGGATGAGGCATGATTTGCTCAAGTTCGATGCGCAAGTCAGCGAATCGCTGGCATTTACAGGTCGTCCGGAATAACGGAGGAACCCTATTGATGAAGCTTGTATATATTTTTACTGTCAGCTGTTTTATTCAGATCCTGCTGGCGCTTGCTGTGCCGGTACCAATATATGCCGAGTATTTAGAGTTTGACGGTCTGATCGAACCTCACATGGTTGTCAAGGTTGGCAGTGGAGTATCTGGGATTTTGGCGACCGTGGATGTGGATCGAGGCGAAATGGTTCAAAAGGGTCAGGTGCTGGCGACACTGCAGTCTGGTGTTGAAAAGGCCACAATGGAGCTTGCACGCACTCGTGCAAAGATGGAGGCATCCATCAAAGCAAAGCAAGAGCGTTTGGCATACAGTGAGCGGCAGCAAAAACGTGTTGCAGATCTGTACAAAGAAAATGCTCTGTCGTACGAAAAGATGGACGAGGCTGAAACCAACCGGAAACTGGCAGAACTGGAGGTGCTGGAGGCTATAGAGAATAAGAGCCTTGCTGAGATGGAACTCAAGAGAGCGATCAAGGTGGTCAAACGGATGAAAATCGTCAGCTCGGTAAAAGGTGTTGTTGTGAAACGATTCTTATCCCCGGGAGAGTTTGTTGAAGATCAACCGATTTTGGAACTTGCGCAAATCGATCCGCTGAATGTTGAGGTCATTTTGCCAGTGGACATGCTTGGTTACGTGAGGGTGGGTATGCAAGCTGAAGTAAAACCCGAAGCACTGGGGAGTGGCAACTATAGCGCAGAGGTGACTATTGTTGACAGAGTTGTTGATGCGGCAAGCGGCACTTTTGGTGTGCGCCTGGAAATGCCCAATCCTAAATACCGTCTGCCGCCCGGACTAAAGTGCAAAGTGATTTTCCATGGCGAGTGAGGTGAAATAACCCTGTCTGTAATAGTTCAGCCACAAAGACACTAAGACACTAAAATTATAACCTGCCCGACGGCCGGCAGGCGGGTATGATTCTTTTAATGCCATTTTTAACCTGTCTGCCGTGCCGGCACAGGCAGGTAAGAGGCACGTTAAAATTGACAAGAAACCCAAAATAATAATTAATAATTAATTATTATCTCCCCTCTTCTTTGTGACTTAGTGGATTAACTGTTGCAATTAATACTAAAATTTGAACTGCTGAGTTGACACATAACCTCTTTTCCCATATTATTCTTGATGCCTTCGTAAATCCCGCTTGAGCGGGACTGCGTTGCGCTTTATTTTTATCAAAACCAGCTCTGGCTTTTTACGAGACCATCAATTGTTCCTTTGCAAATTTTCAGGTTCTGGTGCTTCAGCAAGTTCATATAGAATTGAAGTGAGCTTTAGCTCCGTTGGAGGTTTACGCTTCTCCTTTAATCCTACAGTCAATGTGTTTTCATCATTTTCAAGAGAAGAATTATCGTTGCAATACAGCGGTGGGATTTCCATGGAGCTTGTACCGTATGGAGACTCGTTTCTGGTCAGGCGGTTGGATTATTAAAAACACCGATGTTCCGGAATTTACGTATGCAGTTGATAGATCGAAAATAAATATCTTCAATCTCGTTTGCATACCTGTCTTTAAGATGACTCTCAATGGATTGCATTGAAAATGTATAAAGAACCGGCGGCAAAAGGATACATAAAATAAGTATTTTAAATGAAAAATATTTCAAAACCACATCTCCTGGGTGTGGATTTTTATGTTATGGACATACGGGGTTACAACTCGGATAAAATACGTCGTGCCTCATCTGACCCGTCAAATTTTTCATTCAGGCTAAGGGCCTTTTCAAGTTCTGTCCTGGCACGATCCTTATCCCCTTTTTTATGATAGGCAAGACCAAGATGATAATGAACATCTGCTTTATCAGGGATCTTTTCCAGGCTGTCGGTAAATTCACCTATGGCACTGTCGTACAAACCTTTTTTGTAGTAAATCAACCCGAGCGTATCCATTACATTCGGATCATCGTAAAGCTTCTCCTTTGCTTTCCTGGCAAAACCCAGGGCTTCATCAATATTCTTACCCTGGACTGTAAGCAAGTAAGCAAGGTTGTTGGCGGCAGGGGCAAAGTCGGGATTGATATCTAGTGCAGCCCTGTAATGTTTTTCTGAAAGATCAAACCGTTTCTGCATGTCGTATATGGTACCCAAAAGCATATGGGGGCCTGCCTGCTTCGGATTTTTCTCCAGCACTGTCTTATACTGGGCAATGGCTTTATCCTCTTTCTTTTCCATAAGATATATTCTGGCCAGCGCAAAGTAAGGCCCCAGGAAATTCGGGTTCTCTTCTAAAGCCTTCTTGAATGAATCTTCGGCTTCTGTATCTTTCCGCTGTGCAAGATAGAGCCCACCTTTTAAATTGTGGATAATTGCCAGAAGTGCAGGCGTGTCTTGCAACTCTTCCATCTGCTTGTTACACTTTAATATTGCAGTTTCAAATTCCTTTTTTGCAGCGTGCACAAGAACAATATTGGTAAACACATCCATGAGCTTGGGATTGATAGACATGGCTTTATTATAGTTTGCCAGGGCAAGATCATATTCTTTCAGTAAACGATGCAAAAGACCGAGACGAAAGTAGCCGGCAGGGTTTTCCGGCGCAAATTTGATTAATGATTCGAATGCCTCTTTTGCTTCCTTGATTTTTTTCTGATACATATAGGCATTTCCTAAAATCAATTTTGCCCGGTAATTATCGGGTCGAATTTCAAGAACCTCCTCGCACTCCTTCTGGGCCAGGTCAAAATCGCGTTCACGAAAATAAATCTCGGCCAATAGGAGCTTTGCCTTTATGGATCTGGGATTTAATTCAACAGTCTTGCCAAGAGCTGTCTTTGCAATTCTGGTTTCACCCTTTCCCAGATGTGCAATACTCTTGAAGTAATGGGCACGGGCAGACTTTGGCTCTTCCTTGATCAGTTGGCCAAATAATTCGATTGCTTTGTCAAACTCGCGCTTTAAGACAAGAAGTTCCCCTTTCAACATCCGGGTCGGAAAATACTTCGGCCTTTCTTGTAAAATCTTTGTGATGTATTTTTCTGCATCCACAAGTTTTTTGTTTTTAAAATTAAACCTGGCAATTGCATCCATTATCCGGACATCTTCAGGTTGAAGCTCAAGGGCCTTTTTGTACATGGACAGGGTTTTATCTTCGCTACCGGTAAAATCGTAAAACCCGGCAATAACCATATATGGTTTTATGTTTTTGGGGTCGCTTTCAATTGCCGCCAGATATGCTGCCTCTGCCTTATCCTGTTTATTCCGCCGGAAGTAAAAATTGCCAAGGAGAATATACAGATCTGTATTCCCCGGGTTCGCGTCAATGGTTTTTTTCATCTCGGCTTCTGCCCGGTCATAATCCTTATTACGGATGTAAAATCTGAAAAGGTCGAGATGAGGGTTTATGGCTTTAGGATCAATATCAATCGCCTGCTTTAGAATTTTTTCGGCCTCCGAAAGCTTACCCTGATGCGCCAGTACCCGGGACATCCCCAGATAGGCACGGGTCTGCTTGCTGTCGAGTTCCATAATCTTTTCAAATACAGATGCAGCTTCATACAGGTTTTTTTCCTGGTCCAGTATACCGGCAAGCAGGAAAAGCGCATCTATGTTGTCTGGTTCCTTATTTAGAACAGCATCAACCTTTTCTCGTGCCTCTTTTATTTTTTTCCCGAGCAAATAGAAGGTGGACAGTTTAAGCTGAGCATCTGTGTTGTCCGGCTCAAGCTTTGCAACCATTGAATAAGCCCTGAAAGCACCTTGAGGATTTCCGAGCTTAAGATTAGTTTCGCCAAGCCTTGAATAAGCCTCGACATATTCAGGATCAATCTGTATGGCATTCTTTAATTCGAGCTCAGCGCTTTTATATTCCCCTTTTTCAAAATAGACCTTACCTTTTTCAAGGTAAGACACTTTTTTTTCTTCGTTTGATGAGCAACCGTACATCGCAGCAAACGCAAAAAGAAAAAGTAAAAGAACTATTTTTAAACGAGCCATTGGTTTACCTCCAGGTTTATGGGATTAAAAATAAAAAAGTGCCGGACAGGTGCTTTGCAATTCAACATCGCCAAAAGATTATCGATATGTCATAATTTTATATTGAGAAATTATGCTCAAATCGACCATATCGACGGACTCGGAAATATCAATACAAATTGTTATCATATTGTCAAAGGTTTTGCACCTAAAACCTGAAAACCAGACTTTTGTACAAATTGATTCCCTGATTATTGTGAAAATTATTTCACAATATTATTTGAAAAAAGCATGGAAATGTGCTATTTATAATTTTACAATCCATCAAGATTGTTTATGCGGGTTTAAGTTTGTCGCAAAATGCATAAAAATATCATAGTGTAAGGAAAAATGGATAAAAAATTAAAACTGCTTATCATTGATGATAACGATGAAATGCTGGCCGCTCTTTACGAATTTTTCAACAAAAAAAATTATGATGTTGTCACTACTCCTGACAGCTTGGAAGGACTGAAATTATTTGAAGCTGAAAAACAAGGATTTGACCTGGTAATAACAGACCTCGTTATGCCCAACATAAGTGGGGTTGGCATCATTTCAATAATAAAGAAAAAATATCCTGGCACCCCTGTTATTGCCATAACTGGATGGGGTGAGCATCCTGAAGCATTAGCTAAAGAGGCCCAAGCTGATCTGGTATTGGAAAAACCATTTAGATTGCCTGAACTTGACAAAATAATTAATGATCTACTTTCCCCAAAAAAGCACTGATTGGAATTAGTTTAAGATACTTATGATCCCACCATTCATAGGAATAAGCGAAAGTATTGAGAAAATCAGGGAACTGATCGAATTTTGTATCAACGTTGCCGCCACGGGATTAAACGTTGTAATCACCGGAGAAAGTGGTGTCGGTAAAGAAGTTGTCGCACAGAACCTTTACCATAGATCTTCTAGAAAAAACAAACCTTTCATAAAAGTAAACTGCGCGGCATTGCCGGAGGGGTTACTTGAAAGTGAGCTCTTCGGATTCGAACGGGGTGCTTTTACCGGAGCTCAACGAAGAAAGCGTGGAAAATTCGAACTGGCCCATAAAGGGGTTTTGCTTTTAGACGAAATCAGCGATATGTCCCTTGCGCTTCAGTCCAAACTTCTTCATGTTCTTCAAAGCGGCGAGTTTTCCCCACTTGGTTCTGAAAAAGAGGTAAAAACAGATGTCTGGGTTTTAGCAGCCACCAATCAAGATCTCGAGCAAAACGTAAAAAAAGGACTCTTCAGAGAAGATCTATACTATCGACTCAACATCATACAAATATATATCCCTCCCCTTCGCAACAGGCCTGAAGATATCCCGCTTCTAATTGACTATTACATTGAAAAATACGCTTCCAAGTTTAGTCATAAGAATCTTAATAAGCCCAGCCCTGAAATTTTGGGAAGGCTGATAACATACCACTGGCCCGGAAACGTCAGGGAAATTCAGAATATAATTAAAAGGTGCATGGTAATAGGTAATTGGGAAGAAATTATTGATGAACTTTCTATTAGTAAAAAACCTGCCGATTATTCAACCAAAGCTAAACCAGCGCTGGATGAGGCTTCAATTATTGGCGACTTTATAGACTTTAAAGGTGAAAATTCACCGAATCACGCATCATTTTCCCTTAAAAAGGTCAAGAAAAAGGTGCTTGACAGGATTGAAAAAGAGGTAATCTCTCATGTCCTTGGCCAAACAGGCTGGAATCGGACCAAAGCAGCTAAAATACTAAAAATCAGCTATAAGACACTGCTTTACAAAATCAGTGATCTTAATATTGAACCGCCGCACTATTCAAGGTGAAAAATATCTTGAATCCCATCTAATTATTTCCTGATCCAAAAATGCTCAAAGAGCCTTTCAAAAACCTTATCAAACTCCCCAATCGTATCCTCTGATGCCTTTCTGATTTCATTACCCTCAAAGTATGTAAAAATTTACATAGAATTTAGGAAATTTACCTCTCAATTTCACAAATATTACGTTGGTCGGCATTCTGCGATGTTAATGTATCCAGTTGATATTTTTACTATTATCATATTTTTAATATTTTGGCATATAAGTTGCTTATAAATATAAAAATAACTCGTCAAATCAATTTAATCTTTTCACTAAAACCATTATAATTAATTAAGGAGTCCTTATGAAACGCAAACCAATCTTATTATCCATTATTTTCCTGTTTTTATTCCTATTTTTAGTTTCTGCACCTATGTCTTATGCTGCTACAATAGATATTACTGAAATTATTTGGCAGGAAGACGCAACTTTAGATCCATTTTCCCTATCAGCTGAGATTGACTTTACTTATGTGGACACAACACATTTTACGGCAACAATAACGAACACCTCTTCATTGTCAGATCCTTATCCTACAGATTATCCAGCACCCGTTATTTTGACCGGATTTGGTTTTAATTTAGGCTTGAATAATTATATAGATGGTGGAAGTGTTGATTCCGAAAATTTAGTAGGCTCTTTGGATGATCCTTCAGGATATTGGGGATATGATAACATTCCAACAAGCGGCTACTTTAAACAGGGCGAGGTAACTACAAATTCAGTTGACACGGTAGTTTCAACTATGACTGCCGCAGTAGAAAATATATTTTTAGATAATTCTTTTAACAAAAACCCCATACAGGGACCAAATTGGGGAGTTATGAGTTCAGCTTACTCAGGTACGAATGCCTATCCTTACTTTGAAGAATTCGTAGTTATTAATATTGCTTTAGCAAATGCGGTTGATTGGAATACTTTCATCGCGTATGTAAATAGCAACGACGTAGTGGTTGCGTTTGGATCACCAACAGCCCCCATTCCCGAACCGGCCACTATGCTGTTGCTCGGCACCGGATTGATCGTTCTGGCCGGCATTGGAAGGAAGAAGTTCTTTAAAATATCATAAACCAGGCAAAAGACTTATAAGGCCAAAGGTAAATGGAGAAAAGGAGTCAGAAATCAAATTCTTACTCCTTTTCCTTTATTCTGTTTGACAATTTTTGAGAAAGTGTATTATTGGCTTCGATTAAGCGGCTGGCGGGAAAAGCCAAAAAGGCCAATGGTATTGTTGCCGAACGTTCATGTCGCTTCTTCATTGTGTTTTTATAGCCAAATGAACTCCCTCGAAGAGGGATTTAGGTTTTTGCCTTTCTTCAGGAAAGGCAAAAAAATCCTGAGAATCCTGTAGATCCTGTCAAAGAGTCCGCCCGAAGGGCGCTAAATACATTTTTTCGAGATTGTTTATGAATTTTTTATAATAAAAAGGAATTGGCCAATGAACACCACGTCTTTTGCCACAACATTAATAGACAACGGAGGCAGGCGTTTAGGTATTGACAGACGTCAATTTTCATACACAGACTACATTCCTGAAGGAAGAACCGACAAGGATCGTAGAAGCGGCATCGAACGGAGAAGTGGATTGGACCTGAGATGCGGTAAAGATCGTAGAAATGACGAGGTCACAAAAATGAAGATCGGAAAAGACATGAGAAAAGGGAAAGATCGCAGAAACGGCCTGGAACGCAGAGCATCCTTTGCGGCCGCTTTGGCAACTTAATCTTATCGTTTTTTTTCGAACAGGCAGGGCATGTGCTTGCACAGGCATTTACCCTGCCTTTTTTGTTTCTTGAGTCTGAAAGAGTGTTGTTTTTTTTCTGCCGTCCCCAACCTGTGATTTGCAAACATATTTCCCCATATAGAGCATATTCCCTAACCCGCATTTCTAACGAGCCAGAGTAGTGCAGGAACAAGGCATTTCAGTCCGAAGACGTAGTGTTTTACTTCGAGGGCTGAATAACGCAGACGCCGAAGGAGTCATGCCGAAGGCACTGTGCCGCTCTGGTTCGCCTTTGGTGAAGAATTAACCTAAAAAAAATAAATGTTAATTAAAGTGTTTAATCAAATTATCCGTCTATGTCAATTTAAGTGATTAATATCTTAATGTTTACTAACAATAATAAAAGCCAGATAAAATTTTCATGAGAAATGCGGGTTAAATCAAGTTAATCCTATTATCCTGTCAATAAAATGTGCTTTATGGCCTAAGGAACAATTTTTTTTCACCTCACTAATACTGAAGATAATGAAATGAAGAACAGAAAAAGACTGCTTATCGTAGGAGGAGTTGCAGGCGGAGCATCATGCGCTGCCAGGGCACGAAGGCTTTCCGAAAACGCCGAAATTATCATCTTTGAACGAGGTCCATATATTTCTTTTGCGAATTGTGGCCTCCCCTATCACGTGGGGAAAGTAATCCCCAGGGAGATGTCACTTATTATTGCCTCTCCGGAACTGTTCAAAAGACGATTTAATATCGATGTGCGAACAGGCAATAATGTCCGATATATTGACCGCAAAAACAAAGAGATTGAAGTTGAAAACTTAAAAACCGGCGAGGTTTACAAAGAAAGCTACGATTCCCTTGTCCTTTCTCCCGGAGCAGCGCCGTTAAGACCGAAGCTTGATGGTATTGATATTCCTGGAATCTTTACTTTGCGCACAATTCCGGACATGCGTGCAATAATAGACTGGATAAAAACCGGAAATGTGGAAAAAGCGGCGGTTGTCGGCGGCGGGTTCCTGGGGTTGGAAATGACCGAAAACCTGAAGATACAGGGTATCGATGTCACCATAATTGAAATGCAGCAACAGGTTATGCCTCTCTTAGATCCTGAAATCGCTGCTTTTATCCATGATCACCTCAAAGCCAAAGACATATCGCTCTTACTTGGCAGTCCTGTCACCGGATTTACACAAAATAATGACAATATGATTACCGTCATGCTTGAGTCCGGCAGAACCGTTGCGGTGGATCTGGTTATCCTTGCAATCGGCGTCCGTCCCGAGGTGGAACTTGCAAAAGCGGCAGGTCTTAACATCGGTGCACTGGGCGGAATCCTGGTTGATGATCAGATGCGCACCGGTGATGAAAGTATCTGGGCTGTCGGCGATGCCGTTGAAGTGAAAAATTATGTTACCGCCGGCCAGAGCCTGGCTCAACTGGCAGGCCCGGCCAACCGCCAGGGCCGAATAGCGGCGGATGTCATCATGGAAAACAACAGCCGTCACCATCCCCGGTTCCGTGGGGCACAGGCGACATCCGTTTGCGGTGTGCTCGGCCTGACAATAGCCGCTACAGGCATAACCGAAAAAACCTTAAGACAGCTCAACAGTCATGACAATTTCGGGCCATACGAAAAGATTTATCTCCACCCGAATCACCATGCCGGCTATTACCCCGGCGCCGAAATCATAACCATCAAATTGATATTTTCAACAAAAAACGGGCGAATCCTTGGCGCCCAGGCAGTCGGCAAGGAGGGTGTCGAAAAAAGGATCGATATCATCTCCATGGCCATCCAGCAGAACGGAACCGTGTTCGACCTTGAGGAGGCCGAACTATGTTATGCACCCCAATACGGCTCGGCAAAAGACCCGGTCAACATGGCTGGTATGATAGCTTCCAATCTGCTGCGCGGTTATTCTTCGGTTGCTCATTGGGAGGATCTTGCCGCATCGGATGCATATATTCTTGACGTTCGTGAACCATTTGAATTTAAAAGAGGTCACGTAAAAAATGCTGTCAATATCCATTTAGGCGGCCTGAGAGAGCGGATGTCGGAACTTCCCCGCGATCGCGAAATATGGGCATACTGTTATGAAGGGAAACGCTCTTATGTTGCTGCACGAATTCTTATTCAGCATGGTTTTAAAGTAAGAAACATTTCCGGAGGGTATTTGACGTACATGGCCGTTAAACAGTTCAAAGACCTGCCGTGATAATATTGAAAAACAACCATTATGCACGCAAGTATTGTGCAAAGATTTCTCAATTCTCACGTCACAAATTCAGACAATGAGTAGGGTATTCTCCATGGCTCCTTTGCCGGGGTTTTCATGATACTATTCTCTTATCGCAATTTTCCCCGGACTTGAGATATTACATCGATATCTAAATGTAGCTGGATTTACTAAACAAATATCTCATTCTTATTCTACTTGAACATTGATTTTTAGAATCAGAGCAGTGATTCTTTAAACTCCCCAGAAAATTATTAGGACTGCAATTTTTGCTCTAAAATGGATCCGATTAAGTATATTTCAACTATGGCCGGTAAATCTAAAAAGTATGAACGGAGGTTGTGTTTAAAAGTATACTTTTTACGGCCTAAACCATATTAATACAGAAAAAAACGGTTTACAATCGGGAAAAAGCAAGATATTATGGCTCCGACTTTATAATGGGAGGATTGTGTTTGCCCACCCTTTCCGCCTTTGGCGAGTCTATCTATTCGAAATTAAATGTACCGTTAGGAGCCTGAGCATGGTTGAGATGGAAGACCGATGGTTGTCGGTGGAGGAGATGGCTAAATACGTTGGCGTTAGTAACGACACAGTTTACAGATGGATCGACGGACATAATATGCCTGCCCACAGGATGGGTCGGCTTTGGAAATTTAAGAAAGACGAAGTCGATGAATGGGTGAAGTCGGGTGGGGCAAGGCGCACCAAGGGTAAGGGAGAAGAGTGATGGCGGAACCCCTTGCTGATAAGATCATGCGAAAGGTAAAACAGCTCGACGATCTCGACCAGGACTTCATCCATGCCTTGAGCGAGGTGCTTTCAGGTCTTCAGAAGGTTCAGATCAAGATCGCAGATTTACGGGCAGCGTTGCCCTCCGGTGGTTCACCGGTTACGCCTTCGGAGATGAAGCAGCGGTTTGAGGATTACCTGGATCAACTTACCAAGGGCAAGGAGCCCGGAAAAGTACGGATCGTATTGGAATAGGAACCGCGAATGGACACGAACAAACACGAATTAACGCGGTCAGAAATACCCAAATCCTTTTTTCAGGATGGCCGGAGCATTCTTGCGGATGCCCGGCAAAGAGCATATGCCGCCGTCAATTTCATTATGGTGGAAGCCTACTGGAAAATCGGCAGGCGCATTGTGAAAGAAGAACAGGGTGGCAAAGGCAGGGCGAAATACGGCGCTTATCTCATCAAAGAACTGTCCAGGAATCTTGGCGAGGAGTTTGGGAGAGGGTTCTCAGTGGCCAATCTAAAGAATTTCAGGCAGTTTTACCTGGCCTTTCCCGATTTTGAAAAAGGCTACGCACTGCGTAGCGAATTGACCTGGACCCACTACCGTCTCATCATGCGGCTAGAAAACGAAAAGGTCCGGGAGTGGTACATTGGCGAAGCCGCAACTCAGCGCTGGAGTACTCGCCAACTGGAACGAAATATCAACTCGTTTTATTATGAGCGGATATTATCAAGCGGAAAACAGGCCGATGTCAAGGCATCCTCTGCCCGCCCGAATCCTGATGATTTTATCAAAGATCCATACGTTCTGGAATTTCTGGGCATTCCAGAAATTGCCGATACGAGTGAGCAACAGATTGAAACCGCAATTATCAATCATCTACAGCGATTTCTGCTTGAATTGGGAAAAGGATTTTCATTCGTTGGACGACAATTCCGCATCAGTACCGAGACTTCCCATTTTTACATCGATTTGGCATTTTACAACTATCTGCTGAAATGCTTCGTGTTGATCGATCTGAAAACAACCAAGCTCACGCATCAGGATATTGGTCAAATGGACATGTATGTTCGCATGTTCGATGACTTGAAACGGATCGAAGGTGATAATCCCACTATCGGCATCATCCTTTGCACATCGAAAGACGAAACCATTGTCCATTACTCCGTTCTGAATGAAAGCAAGCAACTCTTTGCATCCAAGTACATGCTCTATCTGCCCACTGAAGAAGAACTACAGCGCGAGCTGGAGTGGGGACGACGGTTGATTGAAGAGAGACAGCAAGCAGGAGACGAAGGCGACCAAGATAGTGACTAAGGTTTTTGCTATTTTGGTTGTGGGAGCGGACAGTCGGAAAATGAAAACTTGGTCAGTGGCCGTGTGACAAGGTTCAGGCGAAAGGAAAAAGAATGGCAAAACGTAAACAAACCTCAAGACCTGCTGAAAAGCTCTTTGCGGATAGTCAAATAGATATGTTTGAGAAGTCCTATGAAGAGCAGCTTAAGGAAGAAAAGAATAAGCAGGTGGAATGCCTTGGCATGACCTTTGAGAACGACGAAAAGCGCCAGGAGTATTTCCTGAAGAAGCTACGCGAGAAGCTCAAGGACCCGGAGTTCCGGAAGATCGAGGGATTCCCCATCGGTGAGGATGATGATATACCAAGCTCCCCGGAAATATCATGCCGATTCCCTAATATTTCACAACCTTTTTCTTAAAAGGCTCATTTCCATGGCAAAAACAACATTCTAAGCCTAAAATCAGCCCCGTTTTTTGGTCATTCTGTCGTCAAATCAACTTGTTAGCTTGGTCAGACCCGCCAAACACAGGCCATTGAGGCCGGCGTCATCAAACCGGATGAACGGGTTGGCATGTCCCGTAAATTTGCACGCTATCTGCCCTTCTGGGCCTGATTTTTTATTTAAGAGATAACCCCGTGAAGACATCCTTAAAAACCATAATTCAAATAAAATCAAAAGGTTGTTTATTTAAGCGTTTGCCTTTAGGCGCCTCTTTTTCCGGGAAGGGATGGGGCAATGATTGATGGTTTGAAATCCTATCCGGAATATGGTAATTCGGGGTTGCCGTGGCTCAACCACCTACCTATCGGCTGGAACATTCTACGCGGTAAGGGCGTTTTTCAAGTTATTGATGCTCTTCAGAGTCAGGAAAGGAAGAGATTCTTACCGTATCAGCTTCTGATGGAGTTATTCCAAGGCGGAATAAGGCAGTTACGATGTTTATGGCAAAATCCTATATCGGTCATAAGCTCTGCTGGCCGGGCGATTTGGTTGTGAACAGCCTTTGGGCGTGGATGCAAGGACTTGGATTCTCCAAATATCATGGATTAATAAGCTCCGCTTACAGTGTTTACCGTCCAAGATTGCAGTTTGGGCAATACTGGAGATTTTTTCACTATCTTTTAAGATCAGCCGCTTATAAATGGGAGCTTCAAACTCGATCAAAAGGTGTATGGTTATCGCGACTTCAACTGTCCGACTTAGCTTTTATGGATATGCCGATATTGATACCACCTAATGATGAAGCGAACGCCATCGTGAAATTCCTCGACCACGCGACCCGAAGGCTGAACCGCGCCATCCTGGCGAAACAGAAGGTGATCGCGCTGCTGAACGAGCAAAAGCAGGTCATCATCCACCGCGCCGTCACCCGTGGCCTCGATCCTGATGCACCCCTCAAGCCTTCCGGGATTCTTTGGTTTGAAGATATTCCAGCGCATTGGAAAGTCCTTCGGGCAAAGTATGTATTTCGTGAGGTAGATGAACGTTCAACTACTGGAACTGAAGAATTGCTTTCGGTTTCGCATATCACGGGTGTCACCCCAAGAAGTGAGAAACAAATAACAATGTTTAAGGCCTCATCATACGTTGGACACAAGCTCTGCAAGCCCGGTGATCTCGTGATCAACACAATGTGGGCGTGGATGGCCGCGCTTGGGGTTTCAAAGCATATGGGCATTATTAGCCCTTCATGTGCTGTTTATAGACCGCGAAATCCCGAACAACTTGTTGGAGAATACATCGATCATCTGGAGCGCCTCGGCATTGTCCGGGAATTGACGGGCGCAAAGCGCAACCGGATCTTCAGCTATACCGGGTATGTGGAAATAATAAACCAGGGGACGGAACTGCCTGGCTAAGATGGTGCCTAGACTTTTCGTGTCAACACATCAAGAGGCCCCCTCAGATTTTTTTGATTGGCATTCCTTCTATTCATCGAAAAAGTCCTCCTATGTTCTTAAGGCCCGCTCCACAAAAAGAAGCGGGCCATTCTTTTAATTCATTTAATCCTTTGCCATATCATCCTGGGCTTTCTTTGCAGCGGCGGAAAGTGTGAATCCCTGATCTTGATACTCTTTAATAAGCTTTACCAGATCAATTTGAGCCTGGGTATAACGCCGATAAGCCCTATCCCCACAGACAATGCGTTCCGGCTTTGGGATGTATTTCCTTTCCCAAGACCGAAGTTTGCGTTGGCTGACACCGGTGATCCTGCTGACGTCGCCGATGCTAAAAGTTTTTTCAAATTTTTTTTTCATGCTTATTCCTCCATCAGATTTATTTTCCGGGGCTGAAAAAGTTACCCCTTCTGTATCCTATAGAGGTTAGTTTATTCCTTAATCTGATGGACATGCTCGGAAAGTGTTATGCGTTTCTAAAATAACAGTCGTCATTTAATTCGACGCAGAGAAGGGCACTTATGCAGAAAGTTGGATGGTTTTAATGTTCTGAATTGATTTTGATGAAGGGAGAATAAAAAAGTTGGGGGAAGAGGGAAGTTACTTTTTACAAATCACGCATTCTGGAGGTTTAATAATTTCAAACATGGCAGCAATCACGCATCGGGCTGACTTCAAAATAGGTTTCACAAAACTCAGCCAATGAGTGATTTGTTATCAATGGCTCCCTTGCCGGGGTTTCCATGATACTATTCTCTTATGTTGTCAATTTAATTATGTTTTGTGATTTAATTCCCATTTGATTCCATTTCCTTCCTAAAGGATTAAAAAAATCCTTTTAATTCCTTTTGTCTTTTCTCCCGCGCCCCGGTTTTTTTCATTCCGATAGTTTTTGCCGGAACGTACGCTGTCTAATAATTTGGAACGCATTTAATTCAAGGTGGATTGAAAAAACCTCTTTAATTCATTATAGGCCATCAAAGGAAAAGCCCGAAGCGGCCACTTCGGGCTTAAAAGAAGAGCTGCTGCAATCAGCCGGAAGCTCCTCCCATATACTTCATTTCTACTTCATCCTCCGGCTGTTTGCAAGACCGGAGGCATGTCCATTTTGCTATTGATCCAAATTCGCTGCCGATGGTGTGAACTGGTTTTCTGTATCTGTAGATGCTGCTTTAGAGGACAAACCTACTGCAGCGACCATTGCCGAATCGCTGGAAAACGAAAAAATCACTCTGAAGCCCAAAGACGGTACCGCAGAACCGATAAAGGGAAAAAAGCCCACCGAGAAGCCGAAAATCGCCGTCGGCATGGCCTGAGCAAAAAAAATCAAAAAAACATGGATGATCCATCTTCCACATCGCTCCCCGCATGGGTTATGGGACTTCTAGACAGGCTTTGTAGCCGCTTTTTTCATGTGGGAAATACCCCGTATTGCCTTTTTTGCGGATGTGCCGGTCAAATTGTGGATCAATTTCCCCGCCGGGGATACGGCTAAAGATTAAAGGAGTGGGCATGATACGTAAAAAAATACTCGCCCCCGAACGGATAAGACAAATTGAGGGCAGCTTTGGTTTTATTCCCCATCGTTTTCTTACCGATGGATTTTTAGCAGCGCTGAGTCAGCACGAACTTCTTTTGTATCTCTTTCTGATACTGGCCGCAGATCGTTACGGCCTGTCCTTTTATAGCTGCAATTCCATTTGTTCTCTGCTTGGCTTCACCGTCGATCAATACCTGAAAGCTAGAGACGGCCTGATCAGAAAAGATTTGATCGCTTTTGACGGAACAATTTTTCAAGTACTTTCTTTGCCGGCGCCATTAAACGCCTATCGGCGCCAACAGCCTCGATCAACGCGGGGAAAAGGCCCTGTGCCGATTGCCCAAGTTTTTCAACTGTCGCTCAGAGGGTTAGCCCATGATCGACAACCCGTCTCGAACACTAAGGCGAGCAATTGACGAGTACCTGCAATGGATGATTTCCGCCGGCTATTCTTTCCGCACATGTGATACATATCGAAATGAATTGAACAGCTTTTTCCTCTTCATATTCCGGAAGCAAATTGACTGGAATGATATCTTTACCCTTAATACACTCAAAGACTTCCAAAAAAACACACAAGCAGCGACCGGGCCTGGGGTAAGAGGACTTTGGCAGTATCTGTTTGATCAAAAAAGAATCCATCAGCCGATAGACCCGCCGCATCGCAGACTACCGGATCCTTACGAGGACTATTTGCTCTATTATAATCAAACCCGGAAAGTATCATCAATCAAGCTTGCCCGCATCAGAAGGGTCCTTTGCACTTTTCATGATTACCTTGAAAGACAAAATATCAAACTGGCTTCCATCCATATTGAACAAATTGATGCGTTCCTGGCGGAATTTTTTACCCCCTTTTCTCCAGCTACACGCCAAACGTACCGCTCCTATCTTCGGGGGTTCTTAAAATTCCTGTATTACCCCCGAAGGATCATCCGCAAAGACCTTGCCCCCCTGGTGGTCGGTGCCTCCCAATTTGCTCTAAGTAAGCCACCTAAATTTTTTCGCACCCATGAAATTCAACGACTCTTTGACAGCCTTGAATTTTCTTCATTCAAAAATCTTCGAAATTATTCGCTGATACACCTGTCATATGGTTTGGGTCTTCGCCCAGATGAGATTAGTCTTATCACGTTAGATGACATCTCGTTTACACAATCGGAGCTGACCCTGACGAATCGAAAAAACGATCGCCCAGTTAAGCTTCCCCTTCCTGAAAACACCATTAAAGCCATTGCCGCCTATATCATCGGCGCAAGACCCAAAAGCAAGCACCGGAGACTTTTTTTGAATCTGGTGGCGCCTTACCGACCCATCTCCGCTACCTCGGTCGGCCAGCATATCACCGAATGTATCCGAAAAGCGGGACTTTCTGGAACAGCCTACTGGTTGCGGCACACCTATGCTCAGAATCTGCTGGAGGCCGGCTCCTCCATCTATGAAATTAAAGAGATGATGGGCCACGACAACATCAATTCCTCTGAAAAATATCTTAATATCCATATTAAGCTCATGCGAAGGGTAATATTCGATGAAGAACTTTGAAAGCTTTCTGGCCCCTCAACTCAATAAATTTATCGCATATCGTAAAAACCTTGGTTATTCTGTAAAACCAACACGGTCACATCTTTTACGTTTTGATCGCTATGTAAAGGACAAAAAAATCAAGCCAGGTGTATTGCAGCCTTCCTTTTTCCTCGATCTCAGGAGTAACCTTAAAATGGAGCCAATGTCTATAAATCGTCTTCTTAGCTCTGTTCGCGTCTTTTTTAAATTTATGGTACGAACGGATTGCTATACGGAAAATCCATTAAGAGACATCCCGCCTGTGCCAGAGCATTCATTTGCCCCTTTTATCTTTTCTCCAAAACAAACCGATCAATTAATTGAGGCAGTCTGCAAGCGAATCCGTAAAGAACCAAGGTATTATCTGAAAGATTTGTCTGAATATATGGCTATTGTCCTTATAGCCCGATGTGGACTCAGAATCAAAGAGCCCCTGCGGCTACAGTTCCATCATTATCGATGCCGTGAAAGAACCATTTACATCGTAAAAACCAAATTTAACAAAGACCGTCTCATCCCTGTTCCAAGATCTGTGGCCGCAGAACTTGACAACCACCTATCCGTTCGAAATGCCTTAGTGGCTGAAAACCAAAATCCATATTTGTTAGTCAGAAATCGACAAAAAGGATTAAATGATCCCAGACTGCGTTTTGTCTTTCACCGGGCAGTCCATGATATCGGCATTGATCGACCCAGGCAGGTCATTGGCCATATGATCTTCGCTTCACCAACTCCCCATAGCCTGCGCCATAGCTTCGCTGTGAATACGTTGAAGCGCATAAAAGAACGCGGTGATTGCCCTCAACACGCATTGCCCGTTTTAGCGGCTTATATGGGCCATCAGATCTATCAGTATACAGCCAAATACCTGAAGTTCATCGATGCCGAGCAGCGTCAAGGACTCCTTGATTTTGCCATCTCACAAAAAGAGGATCTATGAAGCTTGAAACGTGCATCTTTCGGTTCTTCGACCAATACCTGCCTCGTGTAAAGGGCAGCAGCGATCAAACCATCAAAGCGTATCGGGATGTCTTTTCCTTATTTTTACCTTTTGCGGCAAACAGGCGTTCCATCCAAATCGCCTCTCTCAGAGTCGAGCATCTTTCCCCCGAGATGCTTCTTTCCTTTCTCGATCACCTTGAATCGGATCGCGGCAATATTGTCCGAACCCGAAACCAGCGGCTGGCTGCCATAAAATCCCTGGCTAAAATGATCCGGCTAATGTATCCGGAAAAACGGGAGGTGGCTCAACGGATACTGAATATTCCCCAGAAACGCGCTCAAAAACAACTGATCGGCTTTCTCTATCCGGATGAAATCCTGAAGGTTTTTCATTGCGTCAACCTCATAAAAAAGAATGGCTTTCGTGATTACACCATCCTCCACCTGTTAGAGGACTCCGGTGCCAGGGCCAGCGAAATCGCAACGCTTAACCTTGACTATTTCGATCCTCAAAATAGTGCGTTAATCATCCTAGGTAAAGGCAATCGCTATCGACGAATAGAACTGGAACCCAGAACCGTTCAGCTCATAAGACGTTATATTACCAAATACCGCGTCAAACCCAAACCGCTTTATCAGCACCGTTTGTTCATCAACCAACGCGGGACAGAACTTACCCGGCACGGTATTTACCGCATCAGTAAAAAATATCTGCAGAAGACCTTGAGTCCGAAACGCCTCAAAAATATCAATCCGGTTCATAGCTTTCGTCACAGCTGCGCAGTCAATATGCTTTTATCTGGAAAGAGTCTCACGGATATAAAAAACCGCCTGGGGCATGAAAATATTCAATCTACAACGGTTTATACCCACATGGATTTGACTCGCAAAAAGGCAGTGCAAAATAAATTTATCGAATACATGAAATCCAATCTCTCTGAAGATCCGAAGATCAATGAATGGATTGATTGGGAAAATAGAAAGGACATTCTGGAATGGCTCGATAGCCTTTAATGGGAAGGAAAGGCCATAGGTTCAGTTAAAAAGGGTATGTAAAGCGGCAGATTGTTATGTTGACAATTTTCTTTCAAAATTGTCAATTTGTTTATAACGTGTTGTTTTTATGTGAAATTTGAATATCCACAGGCCAGGTCAAATATTATAAAAATTTTAATTGGTTAGGTATACTCGCAACATAAATTCTCTTATCAAAGGATTGGGTAAGGCTGTGATTGATCGGAGATAACACAAGTTGAAAGGTTATGGACTTTAGGTGAGTTATAAGCAAGCTCTTTACGAACGTCCCGTACTACAAAAATCAATAAGCCCAAAAACTAAAATTATAACAGTATCTATATGAATTTTTTATGGATATTTATTGACATTGAATTGTTATTTTTTTATTCTTTTTATGAAAGATTTTTCCTTGTTATCTCGACTTTTTAAAAGAGGAGAAAATTTCTATGAGCGAATATTTAGGTCCATTATTGACTGAACCCTATGAAATAGTTCCAGCTCTAAGAAAACGAAAAAAAACGTATATTGAAAAATCCATTACCGGCAAAACAAAAAAAGTTTTAGAAGAAAAGGCCAAGTTAGAAGAAACAGATGGCTGGCGAATACTGCGAAAAAATAAGCGTTCTTTTAGACTATCAAAAGATAAACCTGCATCGGAGCAATTGGAGGATGAGCTTTGGTCAATAGTCGCTAGTATGGGGTTTGATGAGTTAAGCGATGGAAGAAATTTTAGAATTAATGTTGATAAGGTTTCTAATTCAAGACAAATAGATGTTTTTGCTAAGGATGACGAATCGGCTTTATTTATTGAGTGTACTGGTTCTGAGGAACCTAAAAAGAAGAAAATGGGCCCTTTAATTGAAAAAATAGTCAGTATCCGATCAAAAATATTTAAATCTGTTAATGCTCATTATGGTAGATCATCAAATTTAAAATTACGATGGATAATTGCCACACGGAAGATCGAATGGGGAAAAGCGGATTTAGAAAAAGCAAAAAGTGAAAATATTATTGTATTAAGAGATAATGAAATAAGTTATTATAAAAAACTTACACAGTTATATAAGAAAGCTGCCAAATATCAAATTTTATCACATGTATTTTCCGGAGAATCAATAAAAGGATTGGATTTCGCCGTCCCAGCAACACGCGGGAAAATGGGCGGTTCTACTTTTTATAATTTTCTTATTAAACCAAGTGATTTATTGAAAATATCTTATGTAAGCCACAAAGCTAGTCGTGATGTTAATGATCTATATACATATCAAAGAATGCTGGTACCAAAAAGGTTACAAGATATAGGTAAATATATTGATGATGGTGGCCAATTTCCTACGAATATAGTTATAAATATTAAGGGCGGCATGAGATTTGATAAAAGGGAAAAGATCGGTGAATCGGCTTTCGGTACTCTCTATCTTCCAGATAAATATGCATCTGCTTGGTTAATAGATGGGCAGCACCGATTATATGGTTTTACTCAAAGCAATAGATTTTTAGATCCAAACGATAAGACTACAGTGCCCGTTCTAGCATATGAAAATCTTGCATCAATAAAAGAAGCACAACTTTTTGTTGATATCAATTGTCAACAGGTTCGCGTAACAAGAAGACTCCTTCAAGAATTATATGCTACATTACAATGGGATTCTGATAGTTTTAAGGAAAGAATAGATGCGTTATGTTCAAGAGTTGTAATGGCTTTAGATCGACAGCCAACTTCTCCTTTTCAAAATCGAATTATTACTACTAATAGAGATAAGACACATTATTGTTGTCTCACTTTGACATCATTTAGTGATGGGCTTAAAGAGAATAAATTTTTTGGAGAGGAACGAAAAGGTGGTATATTACCTGGTCCTTGTACAGATTCCAACTCAGAAAAGTTGGAGGATACAATGTATAAGGCAACAGAAATTTTATCGAATTATTTCTCAATAATTGCTGGTGTAAAACCCGATCAATGGAAATTGGGAGATGATAAAGGAGGCTATCTTTGCACAAATAATGCTATTAGGTCATTGCTAAAGGTGCTCCGAGAAATATTGAGATATATTCAGCAGAAACATTTTATTGATATAAACATCTGCAACCCCGATGACTTAACACCCTTAATTAACAAGTATATCAAACCGATTGTGGATCACTTCGCTGTAGCACGAGCAGATGAGTTTGAAATATACCGCAGTAGACAAGCGCTAAGAGGGGTTCGTCAAAATGCGATGATGATGATGGTTTTTATTAACGCAACATTCGATGATTTTCTACCATCAGGACTTAAAGATTATTTAGAGACTATGGATGCCGAAGGAACAAAAGATGCTCATGACCTAATTGACGAAATAGAGGGAAAATTATTCGAAAATACAATGTCTGAATTAAAATTGAAGTTCCCAGAAAATGAAGATGACTGGTGGTTTAATGGGATTCCGGAGAAAGTACGGACAGCTTGTGTAAATAAACATGAAGCAGAACGCGGCAAAAAGGAAAAGCATCAATATTTGAAACTTATTGATTTTCATGCAATTGCATTTAAAAATTGGGATATTTGTCAAAAATATTATTCTTTCACTAAGGATGGAGGAAAGGAGAAACAATTAAGATGGCTAGTAGAACTGAATGAGATTAGGAATATCACCCATCATAGACCAAAGTGGCCTGCTACAAAAGAACAGGTTTCAAAAGTTCGTGAAATTTATAAGAAATTAATGGTAAATTTTGATTAAGATTAATTATTAATCATAATCCAATTTGTCATCAATTCAAAGATTATCAAATCAATTCAAAGATATACTGCCTTTCGGTTTAAATCTCTTTTATAAAAATCAATTCTCCAAGAATGAATATTTCCATATGTACAATTCGTATCCTTTTTGTTATTAGTCCAAAAAAACGATTGACATTAGACGCTGGTTTATTCTATGTATGAATAAATATTATTGAAGGGTCTGTTTTTACTGTGAATAAAAATATATTGCTTGTTGTACCAGATTACAAAACAAAATTCCCGCCTTTGGGGTTAATGAAAATTTCAGCCTACCACAAGGAACTCGGTGATAATGTAAAATTTATTAAAGGAATCAGCAAAGACGCGGCCTATGATAAATTCTGGGATAGAATTTATGTCTCAACGTTATTTACATATCACTGGAAGATTACAACCAAAACCATCAAATACTATAAATGGCTTGTAAACGATGATTCATCGAGAATTTTTGTGGGCGGCATTTTAGCAAGTCTGATGAAAAAAGAATTATGGGAAGATACGGGAATCGTTCCAGTTACAGGCGTTCTCAGTGAGCCGGGTGTTTTTGGAGATGATAACAATTTAATCGTCGAAAATATGATTCCAGATTATAATCTTTTTGATGAAACTGAACATAACTACACATTAATTGATGACAGTTATTTCGGCTATTCCACAAGAGGTTGTGTAAGAAAATGTAAGTTCTGCGGAGTTCCGACTTTAGAGCCAGAGTTTATCGATTATTGGGGCATCAAAGACTATGTTAACGGAATAAGAGCGTTGTATGGCGAAAAAGCACATTTAGTTTTATTTGATAATAATATTTTAGCTTCGAAAAAATTCAAAGAAATAATTAAAGATATTAAAGAATTGGGTTTTGAAAAAGGATCTAAATTTTCTCATGAAAAAAATGGTCAGACATTTCATAAATTACGACATGTTGATTTTAACCAGGGAATTGATGCTAGACTTATGGTGGAGTGGAAAGTAAAATTGCTTTCTGAAATTTCACTTCATCCACTTAGAATTGCCTTTGACCACATTAAACAAAAAAAGACCTATATATCGAAAATTCGTTTGGCTGCTAAATATGGCATACAACATCTTTCAAATTACATCTTATATAACTGGCAAGATACACCCCAAGAGTTATGGCAAAGGCTCAAGATAAATATAGTCTTAAATAAGGAACTTGGCCTTAAGATATATTCTTTCCCAATGAAATTTATTCCCCTTTACGCTAAAGATAGAAGCCACATTGATGAACCTCGATGGAACTGGCAATTTATCCGGGGTGTTCAAAGAATACTAAACGTTCTTAAAGGGACTGTAATGACAGCTGAGGACTTTTTCTATCGGGCATTTGGACAAAATGAAGAGGAATTTATAACAATTTTGCATATGCCTGAAGGGATTATAATGAATAGAGGCAAAGAGCCTCAAAGTGATGAAAAAGAATGGATTCAAAAATTTAATGATCTAACAGCTAATGAAAAACAAAAATTACTGGTAATCCTTTGTGGTAATCGAACAGATAAAAAAAAGCTTTTAGAGGCAGCGGCAAAAATTAAAGATCTCAAAATAAAGAAAATATTAGAGTTTTATTTACCTGCTGTATCGGAGAGTAAATATTATTCTCTATTCAAAAATTCAAATTAAAGGAAGTTGAATATGCAAAAAACAGGAAGGACTAAATCATCTTTTAAAGCAGGGATGTATCTTTTAGAAACTTTAACTTCCGGTATGTACAATGAACCTTTATCAATATACCGCGAGTATATTCAAAACGCCGCCGACTCTATCGATATTTTACGAAGCCAAAAAAAGAAAACATCTATGAAAATCAATATCGATCTCGATCCGCTCGACAAAAGGATAACTATACATGATAATGGATTTGGAATACCATCTGATATTGCCCAAAAAACTTTAAGCAGCATTGGAAGCAGCGACAAGGCACATAGAGGGCTAAGAGGCTTTAGGGGTATTGGCCGTTTAGGGGGAGTTGCCTTCAGCGACAAAGCCATATACCGTACCAAGGCCCAAGGGGAAAATATCGAATCTATTCAAGAATGGGATTGCAAAAAGTTAAGAGAATTCCTTGCTGATCCTCAAAAGTCATCCCTGAGTATAAAGCAGCTATTCAATAAAACTACCACCTTTTATCAACAAAACAGTAGACGAACTTCTGGAAGCTATTTTGAAGTGGTTCTTGAAGGAGTTACCAGTTTCAGAAACCATATTATTGATATTAAAAAAGTTAGAGATTATTTATCTCAAGTCACACCGGTCCCTTTTCCTCCTGAGTGCACTTATTCTGAAAAACTTAACGATTTTCTTTCTAAAAACCTGAATCACTATGGCAAATATGAAATTATTCTTAACGGTGAACCAGTCTATAAGCCTTACCAAAATAAGGTTAAGATTACAAAAAAAGGGTATGATGAAATCATTGACGTTGAAACTTTCATAATAAAATTAAAAGGGAAAATAGTGGCAGTCGGCTGGTATGGGATACGTAAAGATCTATTGGGTGCAATCGCAAGAGGAAGTGGAGATTCAGGAATCCGTGTCCGGTCAGGAAATATTATGATTGGTGATGCTCATATATTGGATAGTTGTTTTAGAGAGCCAAGATTTAACAGCTACACGGTTGGAGAAGTTCACGTAGATAGTCCTGATTTAGTTCCCAATAGCCGAAGGGATGACTTTGTTGACAATGAAACCAAAACTCTTTTTTACAATTCTATAGAAAGACAGATTGGTCTACCAATCTCTAAAGAAATAAGGATTCAATCAAGATTAGCTTCCACGGGTGGGACAATCAATTCAGATAATAGAAAGAATTTAATTAAGGAAAATGTTGAAACAGCCAAAAATGAAAAGCAAATTCAGAATCAAAAACTTTTAGATAATATTCCAGATAATGTTACATCTAAAGAAATCTTAAAAGAAATTTTGTCAAATTGTCATAATTGCAGCCATCTAAGCAATGTCTTTTCGAAGTTTTTAAAATCTTAAATTTATTTAGCAAACATCCTAAGATATCTCTCCACCCCCTCAGAATATCACCCACCTTAAAAATCTGTGATATGTCTGACGTCTGAGGGTTTTATATTAAATTTCAAAGCGTTGTCTCATTTATTCGATGATGATATTGATCTAATGATAGACAATGATGATGCATTAGACGCAGTTATATGTGTGCTGGCTGCGATTGATTTTCTTAAACAAGATGTAATTGAACCCGATAAATCACAAATGAATCTCGTTAAAAAGGAAGGCTGGATCTGGGTAAAAAACCTTTCCACATCACTTGATTTGATCCAGCTTTTCTTTCAACCACAATAAACCCCTTGAGGTATCAGGTCTGTAATTAGCAAGAAATTCATTACTTACTTTAATAACAAAATTGAAATGAGTTGCATCCTGTTTTTTACGAGGGGAGGGAACATTCCAACCTGTAATTTCAATTTCTGGATCATCAGTCTCTGTTCTCCAAAACCATCTACCGTGTCTTGGTAAGTCTTTGAAGTCTTCGAGTGGGTTCCAGAACCATATAATATTTTTATCATTCCCGGCATAACCTGGCCGTACAACAACCATCCAGTATTTATCCCTATGATCTTCGGCTTTAGACACTTCTCGTTCAGACCAAAATATTTCACCTGCCTCAACATGTTTTACTTCAATATGATATTTTCCAAAATTTGGATGGGACAAAACAATATCACTTTCACGGTTTAAATGATCCCTTTCCGACTGACTACTAACAGCCCAATCCGATACCGAAAGCAGATCAGATATGCTTGATCTAATCCAATGCTCTGCATTCTCACCCTTTTTACGTCGGCTTTGACTTACTGTGCCACTAGGAGTTGTTTCTCTTGTTTGTCTCTCTTCATGCTCAGAAACCGCTGAGTCGGATATAGAACTTTCTTGTGTAGATTCTGTTACTTCAGTTGCGGATTTATCTTCTGAACTTTCCACATCTTCAGCTGGTGTTTCCTCCTCTGTTTTTTTTTGATCCCGAGGTTCTTTGGTGTTGGCAGTAACAGCTTCTTGAAAATCGATTTCTAAATCCTCAATCGCAGATTCAGGTACTCCAAGATCTCGAAGACGTTGAAGGACTTCATTTCCATCTCTTGCACGCAAGAGGTTTTCAAATAGGTTGGAAAGGCCTTTCCGAGTTTGTCTCTGCACAAGAGCTAGCCCTAATGCTTCCCATTTCCTTTCTCTGTCAAGTAAGGTCAAACCGTCCTCTTTCCAGCTCCTAACTCTTGGCGCTGAAATTGTTTGTTCCTCTCTGATTATTCTCAACCGCAGATTATCAACAGCAAGTATTTTCAAATTTTCTGGCCTTGGAAGGTTGGCCAAACCGGAAGCTACCTTGAGAGAATTGTAGCGTTCATCATATCTTTTTTGAACAATGTTTGTAGTAGCTTGGTCTTCAGAGTAAAAGCGAGGCATCACATGCACTATCTTTGATAATGGCTTGATTTCATACCAATCAGCGGCCTTCTTTCCTTGTTCCTGCTCCAGGATAAAAATATTGAACCTACGTAATAGCTCCATTCGTGTATTAGGTTCAGCAAGATAAGATTCGTCAAGCCAGTAAATGTCAGAGGAACTGCCAAAATCGAGCTGCTCATTTTTCTCCCCCTTATCCCATTTTAAACAAGGAATATTAGATATCTCATCAAACCATTCAGGCTCTTCGTCGTGGAGTTCAAAAAAATTCCTGTAAAGCATTCTGGTAGCTCTTATGGCAACACCATGATCCGTAGTACGTTCCGCTGCACCGGGCAGCTTCTCAATCCATTCCTTCCAGATCATTTCACCAGCAGAAGGGAGCCCCTCTCGTACATTAAGGATTTGAGTGAGAAAAGTGGCCAGATCCCGACCTTCCTGTCCATCTGGAATTTTGACATTAATTTCTGGAAGAAGCCCCCCAATACCTTTGCCAGGCATATAAGCCTTATCAGGAGGCACTGTAATCCGGTTATCCAACAGGCTTTTCTTGCAAGGCATCCAGGAGAAATCCTCTATCTGCCAAGCTGCAAATGACTTTAATTGACCCGTGTTCCTCCCATCCCAACCGCCCCCTTTTTGGAAGGAGTATCTCATTCGGCTGTCCTTTGCTTCCTTTGCTATTGGCTTAATTGCATTTAGTCTATTTATGGGATTCTTGGGTAAAGCATCTGGAAAAAAATCAATTCCCCAATGCTCATGGATTTTGGTATCCCAATCAAACTGGGTTCTTCTATTAAAATCTGGTGGCACAAGGCTTAATAGATATTTGCTCCAATCTTTCTCATTGATCAACAATGGAAATGGGCACTCAGTCCACCAAGAGCCTGATTGACATTGAATTTCCCAACTTTTATAGCCTGAAACCTGTCTGCAAATCAGCTTCATTTCCCATGATACCCCTGCATAACGCAGAATTTTTTCCCAATGATCTCTATTCTCTCCAATATCAACAGGCCATTGGTCCGTTTCCTTTAATTTGACTTCGTAACATTACTTTTTGCGCTGCTTTGAGGCGATAAGTTTCTCTTGGCGGCGTGCATGTGACTCAATAGCTTTCTCTCGCTGCGTGTGGCGCTGCTCCAACTGCAAAAGTACTTC
>JAUVVL010000303.1 GCA_030604635.1 Desulfobacteraceae bacterium | reverse complement strand
TGAGGCACCGCTGAAAGCGGGGCCGAGTTCACGGGACGCCCGTAGTGAGCCTTAGAACCATCCCGCACGGATGCGCCTGCCGAGGGCAATCTGAGACATGTCCACTTTATTATGCTCGCCTTAGTAATTAAATTCTTGGGAGGGATGTCATCGAAATTATTGCAACCACAAAAATGATGCAGGCACGCTCTGATCGGATGCGGCGTCAGTTCAAAACAATCGTATTTGTTCCCACCATGGGATTTCTCCATGAAGGCCACCTCTCCCTGGTGAGGGAAGGAAAGAAGCATGGAGATGACCTTGTGGTGAGCATTTTTGTCAACCCTGCCCAATTCGCCCCTGGAGAAGATTTAGAGTCTTATCCCAGGGACCTTGACAGGGACCTTGAACTCCTCCGGGAAGAAGGTGTAGATGCAGTATTTAACCCGGATGCCAAAGAAATTTATGGCAAGGAATTTCAGACCTATGTCGAGCTGAAAAAACTGCCTAATCACCTTTGCGGGATCTCCAGGCCGATATTCTTCAAGGGAGTTGCAACCGTTGTTGCCAAGCTTTTCAATATTGTTAAACCGCATGTTACCGTTTTCGGTCAAAAGGACTACCAGCAACTTGTTATCATACGTCAGATGGTGCGTGACCTTGGTTTCGACATAGAAGTAGTGGGCGCTCCCACGGTAAGGGAGCCCGACGGGCTTGCCATGAGTTCACGCAATGCTTACCTGGCGCCCGAACAGCGGACAAGCGCCCTGTCCCTTTACAAATCATTGCAAAAAGCCCAGGAGCTTCTTGAAAACGGCATACAGGATGCAACCATAATTATTGACGCTGCAACAGAGCTGATACAATCCCTGCCGGAAACCAAGATAGATTATATCGCCATCTGCGACACGGAAACCCTTGTGGACATCAAAACCATCGACAAACCGGTGCTGATGGCCCTTGCCGTCAAAGTCGGGAAAGCCCGCCTGATTGACAACATGATATTGAATCCGCAACTAGATTAAATTAGTCCGAATATTTCCGGGTTGGTTCTTCACTGATAATGTGAATGCCTCTGGAAACAAAACAAAGGAGATGCTTTATGAGCAACGAACAATTCTTTTTTACATCTGAATCTGTTACCGAAGGTCATCCGGACAAGGTTGCCGACGCCATATCCGATTCCATACTGGATGCCATAATCGAAAAGGACAAGAACTGCAGGGTCGCCTGTGAAACCCTTGTGACCACCGGCCTGGCCTTTATTGCCGGAGAAATTACAACCAGTTGTTATGTGGATATGCCGGAGATTATACGGGAAACAATCCGTGAAATCGGATACAATTCATCCCTGATGGGCTTCGACTGGCAAACCTGCTCTGTCATTACAAGTATTGACCAGCAATCCCCGGATATAGCTCAGGGTGTAAATGTCGGTGAAGGGCTTTTCAAGGATCAGGGAGCGGGTGATCAGGGTCTGATGTTTGGATACGCCACGGATGAAACGCCTGAATTGATGCCCATGCCCATTATGTATGCCCACAAGTTGTGTAAACGTCTTGCTACGGTCCGAAAAAACGAATCACTTGATTTTTTAAGGCCTGACGGAAAATCACAGGTAACAATCGAATATGAAAACGGCAACCCGAAGCGTATTGATACGGTTGTCATGGCGGCCCAGCACAAACCGCATATTTCTTACGAAGAGTTGAAAGAAGCTATAATAGAAGAAGTCATAAAGAAGGTGATCCCGCAAGAACTTACAGATGGTGACACCCGTTATTTGATAAATGCCACAGGCAAGTTTATTATTGGCGGCCCCATGGGTGACTGCGGTCTAACGGGCCGCAAGATCATTGTTGATACTTACGGCGGTCAAGGGAGCCATGGGGGCGGATGCTTCTCCGGGAAAGACCCTTCCAAGGTCGATCGCAGCGGCTCTTACATGGCCAGGCACATTGCAAAAAACATCGTTGCCGCCGGTCTTGCAAAAAAATGCGAAATACAGATCGCCTATTCCATCGGTGTGGCAAAACCTGTCTCCATGATGGCAGATCTTATGGGAACAGGAGTAATTCACAAATCTCGGGTTAAGGAAATTATCGATGAAGTTTTTGATTTAAGACCTGCGGCCATAATCGAGTACCTTGATCTGCTTCGACCAATTTATAAAAAAACTTCAGCCTATGGGCACTTCGGGCGAAATGACCCTGAATTCACATGGGAAAACACCAATATGGCGGAAGTTCTCAGAGAAAAGGCCGGACTGTAAATCGAGTTAACGCCCCCACCCTGCTCTCTTCCTGAAGGGGGAGGGTTTGTGTAGGGGTGAAAAAGGAGATTATTATTCGATGGAATACGATATTAAGGATATTAAACTTGCAAAGGAAGGTCTGCTTCGGATCGAATGGGCCAATCATAGCATGCCGGTGTTAAACAATATCAGCAAAAGGTTCGCAAAGGAAAAGCCCTTAAAAGGTGTACGCATAGCAGCCTGTCTTCATGTCACCACCGAAACCGCCTCTCTGATGCAATCATTAAAGGCAGGTGGCGCAAGAGTTGCTCTTTGCGCCTCCAACCCGCTTAGCACGCAGGATGGCGTGGCGGCTTCCCTTGTAAAGCATGATAAAATTCCAGTTTTTGCCATCAAGGGCGAAGACAACAAAACATATTATAAGCACATAAATTCAGCACTCGATATCAAGCCTCATTACACCATGGATGACGGTGCCGACCTGGTTTCCACGATTCATTCTGAACGCCCGGAGCTTATTAAGGAGGTGCGAGGCGGTACGGAGGAAACTACCACCGGAATTATTCGACTTAGAAGTATGGCTGCCGACGGTGTCTTACCATACCCGATCATAGCGGTAAATGATGCACAGACCAAGCATCTTTTTGATAACCGTTACGGCACCGGTCAAAGCACCATGGACGGGATCATTCGGGCCACAAACCGACTGATTGCGGGATCTAATTTTGTGGTTTGCGGCTATGGATGGTGCGGCAGGGGCCTCGCCCTAAGAGCGCGCGGAATGGGGGCTAACGTTATTGTAACCGAGGTCGACCCGACTGCCGCGCTGGAAGCGGTTATGGACGGTTTCACAGTGATGCCCATCAACCAGGCAGCAAGGACCGGTGATTTCTTCTGCACGGTTACAGGCAACATCAATGTAATACGCAAAGAACATTTCAAGACCATGAAAGACGGCGCCATTGTATCAAATTCCGGTCATTTTAACGTTGAGCTGGATCTTGAAGGGCTTGAAGCCATATCAAAATCCAGAAGAAGAATAAGGCCCTTTGTTGAGGAATATCTTCTTAAAAACGGCAGGCGGATTAATGTTCTTGGCGACGGCAGGCTAATAAATCTTGCGGCCGCCGAGGGGCATCCTTCAAGTGTTATGGATATGAGTTTTGCCAATCAGGCCTTGAGTATCGAATATATGGTGAAAAGTAAAAAGTCGTTTGAAAAGGATGTCTATCCGGTGCCCAAGGAAATAGACATGGCGATCGCCAGGGAAAAACTGTCTGCCATGAATGTTAAAATTGACCGGCTTACGGCCGAACAGAAAAAATATTTGACGTCATGGAGTATGGGGACTTAGCACAAACCTAAATGCTCTAATTCGTAAAAAAGTGCCTAAAATTTGAAGTGAGCTAAAGCTAAGGAATGCGCTTTCAGCGCGACCAATTTAAAAATGATAGAATACCACAACTTTAGGCACTTTAGACCCGCCTGCCATAGCCACTTATGATTAACATTGTCTTCTGTCCTCCGTCTCATTGCTTAAGACAGCTAAAGAGTTAAGAGCAGATAGGCATTGGCGGGCAGGTCACTTTAGGCACTTTAAACTTTT
>JAUVVL010000168.1 GCA_030604635.1 Desulfobacteraceae bacterium | reverse complement strand
CAAGGTGCCCCTGAAGGTCAATGTGGTATTGGGGAGTAGTTGGGCTGAAGCCCACTAACCCGAATATTTCACAAGCCGATTTCACCCCATCCGCTGTGTTGTGAAGCATTCGCGGTAATTTAACTACAGCTTCATGCTTCACGCCTTGCGTCTGCGGCAAACTCAACTCGTGAAATGTCCGGGCAAACCCGAATTTCTCATGAAGAATTTGGGCTAAGTTGTTTGTTCGTCATCTTGTTCAGGTGTTTTTTCTAAACCCTTTACAGTTTGTTCGACAGTGCTGTAAACCGATTTGAATGTTTCATGAAAGCCGGTTGGAGACACCCTTCCAGCCTCAATGAATTTAACGACGATTTCCTTGGTTGCTCTGAGAATCAGTTCATCAATGGAACCCATTTGAGATGCCTTTTTGTAAATAGTTTTTTGCAATAATTTTGATTTGTTAGCAGAAAAATCCGCTGATGTCAAGCATCGGACAAAACCACAGTAAATTTAAGGGAGTAAGCAAACATGGCGCCGTCGCTTGAAAAGAATATAAAATACAATATTGAGAGTCCGGATATCGTTAAAGCCGATGTGCTTGATGCCATAGAATATGGATATAAGTCCCGAAGGGACATTGATATCGTCATCCGGCAGCACGAGTATACATCGGTATGTCCCATGACCGGACTTCCGGATGTCGGCTGTATTACAATAAAATACAGGCCTGATACCAAAATCGTTGAATTGAAGTCTCTGAAACTTTATCTGTTGCAATACAGAAACGTAGGGATTTTCTATGAGCATGTGGTCAACCGGATTCTGGACGACCTTGTTGCCGTACTGGAGCCCAAGTCTATGGAGGTTACTGGGGATTTTACTGCAAGAGGTGGAATCACGACCAAAGTTACCGCCGTGTTCGAGGGGGCATAAGGCCGGGGAGTTCGATTAGTCTAAAGTATTAACAATGTTCCGGCTTCCTTTAAGCAGTAAGTTCCTATACTCTTTGATCAGTGATAGGGCTTCTTCCTCGGTCGAAATCCGCTTTATCGATTGACGAAATCTGCTGCTGTAGCGCAATCCTTTCACAAACCAGCCGAGTTGGCTGCGCATCATCCGACACGCCCGTTGTTCTCCAAAGCATCTGACCGAAGATTTAAGATATTTAGTCATAACTTCAAAACGTTCGGAAAGATCCGGAGAACAGATTTCATCACCCGTGATCAGGGCCAGCACCTGGGAAAAAATCCACGGATTGCCGATGGCAGCTCTTCCGATCATGACGGCATCACAACCGGTTTCGGTTTGCATTCTTAACGCATCTTCAGGCATTACGATATCCCCGTTTCCGATAACAGGAATGGGAACCATGTTTTTGATAGCGGCGATCAGTGACCAGTCAGACTTGCCTCCAAACCCCTGGGCTCCGGTGCGCGGATGCATGGTAATGGCGTCCACTCCACATGCTTGCGCTATTTCAGCGATTTTATGGGCCTGAGCGCCGGATTTATCCCAACCGGTTCTCATTTTGATGTTCAGAGGAATTTTTACAGTTTTCCGGACTGCCTGAAGAATTGCTTCGACCTTTTGGGGTTCTTTCATAAGGGCTGCACCAGAACCGGTTTTAAGCACCTTTTTCACTGCACAGCCAAGGTTGATATCGAGGATGTCGGCCCCAGAGGCTTCAACCATGGCAGCGGCTTCAGCCATGATGGAGGGGTCTGAACCGAATATTTGAACAGACAACGGTTTTTCTTCGGGCCGGCTGTCTAGCAGTTCGTGCGTTTTGACGGATTTGTAAACCAGTCCGTTGGAGCTGATCATTTCTGAGCAGACCAGCGCACAGCCCGCTTCTTTGGCAAGGAGCCGGAAGGGTAGATTGGTGATGCCTGCAAGCGGTGCTAAAACTGTTATATTGTCAAGTGTTATGGAACCGATTTTCATTTTACATATTTGATGACATCGTAATATCTGCGTTTATTATAATGGTCAAAATTTTCTATGTTTTGAACATTTGGAAATTTGATATTCGGTATTACTTTAGTTTTCTGAAAAAACGCGTCCGCACAGCATTCAGGTGATCCGGTTTTAAAGTGGGTCACTGTTTGAGTGTATTAGAGAGCGTTAAGAAAGAACAGCAAAATAGCAAATTTTAAATGTGAGTTAAATAATATGCGCATTTAACCGGCTTTTATATACAGGATAGCACCTGTTCTTTCTTTACGCTCACTTATGCACGAGTTTTATCCGCCTTCGGCGTGGTTGGCACGGTTTAAAACCGGGTTACCTGAATGCGATAATGTTTTCAAAGGGCTAAAATGTTACGTATTTTTTAATACCGCTGATTTCCCTGAAGATGGATTGGCGTAGCAGAACAGGCAGTTGTGATAGCATGGGTGATGGTGGTACGATCCGATGTCGACCGAGACCATGCATCCGCACCCGTCCTTTACCCGCTGGCCCGTGTCTTTTTTAAAGCTAAGGTTTCCGCCAAAGATTTCAGCCAGTAGATCGTTGGGAATACACGAACTTTTTGTTATTCCTGAATCTATGGACAAAGCTTCCAGGACCTGTTTTTCACAGCAAGTATATAGATCGATGTTTACTTCAGAAAGCACCGTTTCCATTGCAAGCAGAACTTCTATTTTTGTCTCTATGGACGGATCGATAAAAGAAAATCCCGGCATGGACACGATCCGTTTTTGTATTTTGGGGTAATGATCCATGAAGCTGGTGATACATCTTGTGATACCGTACCGGGATGCCCTGGCTGCGATCCGGGAAAAGTCATGCAGATTGTCCTGAATCTCATTTTTTCCGGATTTAAAAAAGCAGATGGGATCGAATCTCCAGTTTACAGATCTTGCGTCAAAACTCCGGCAAAGTATGTCTAACTGATCGAAGCGTTGGTTTAATGACGGCACACGCGGTTCAAGTCGGGGATAATTCGAGTTGATGGTAAAGTTGAAAAAAAGATTGTATCCCATCTCTTTTAACTTTTTTCCGAACCCGCCTTTTATGAAGGGTCTGAAATTTTTTGACCAGAACACAATGGTGTGAATCTTGTCAGGTGTGGCTGGCAGCCTGGATACCTGCCGGTTATACGGATTGACAACCTCAAACAAACCTTTATTGATCTGCTCCATGAACCAATCCATGTAAAAGGCCGGGATGTCGGTTCTTCTGGAGGCTGAGACGACTGTGAGGGGTGACGAATCCATCAATATTTACAAAACATAGATCTTGAGATTACAAATGATTTGGGAAAATGTAACTGTTCAGTTGTCTTGCCACAAAGGCACCAAGACACCAAGAGTGTAAAATTGATATATTATTATTTCCTTTGTGTCTTTGTGTCTTAGTGGCTGAATTGTTAGGAGAAAATCATTTTTTCTTTAGATCCGCTAATGATATTATTTTTTTTCCATTTGGTTTAACTGGTACATCATTGTTTTCTTCCGGAGGAACGGGGTCTTCCGGGCAAACCACCCGTTCCAGCCGTATCTTTTTACCGTCCATGGTGAACTCTTGGCCGTTGATATAAATATCCCGCAGAATCCATGTTGCCACCTGAAGGGGCACCTGGAGCATCAGCAGTTTGACATTATACCAGTCTTTTTTGATATCAGGGGAAATGTTTTCAATTCTGGCGAATGTTATCGGTTGATCTTCATAGTATATGAGAATAACATCATTTTCTTTTGCCATTTTTTGACAGTCCTTTTATATTATAGTTAGTGCTTGACCGAAAACCACGGTTTTCGGTCAAAAACTCGAAATACGAATTTCGAAATACGAAACAATGACAGAAATAAAAAATGTTCAAATGACAAAAACTTCGAATTTCCAATGGGTTCGTTTCGGTCATTTTGTCATTTGGTATTCGAATTTGTTTCGAATTTCGGATTTAGATATTCGGATTTTGCCTGAACATGACTTTTCGTTCAGGCACTAGTTATAACCGTTTACGTTTATGTTTGGCAATGCCTATTTTTTCAAAAGTAAATGAATAATTATTCATTCAATATTTTAAGGCCAGCAAACTCTTAAATTGCATAATTCATAAACGGCCCGCATGCCTTTATGATCAACAATTATTTGAATTAAAAGCATATAAATTATATTTAACGCTGTGAAAAAAGACTTTGTTTTTCTTGACAGGCAAATATCGACTCTGATAAATGAATGAATAGTCATTCATTTGATGCAGGTTTATTTCGACCTTGAAAACCTGGTCCTTTGGGCCAGGTCAGAGATAAATGGCTCTGCCGAAATAAGTAGATAAAAAATTCGAAGCACGAAATCCGAAATCCGAAACAATATCAAATGACCGAAATTCCAATGTCCTAAACATTAATGCATTCTATCAATATTAACTGTAATGGTCAAAAGCCTCTATGTTTTGAACATTTGAAAATTTGATATTCGGATTTGTTTCGAATTTCGATATTCGAATTTCGGATTTAAAATTATTGATAGTAACCCCTTTCAGGGGCAAACCAAAGCCTGGTCCTATGGGCCAGGATTCTTTAGATGTAATATAATATAGGAGGTCATAATGATTAGAAAGATCAAGCAGGCAGCGGTTATAGGCTCTGGTATAATGGGCGGTGGAATTGCTGCGCTCCTGGCCGGTGCCGGCACAAAGACTTTATTGCTGGACATCGTTCCTTTTGATTTGAAAGATGAGGAAAAAGATGATCCGGCAGCCAGGAACAGGATCGTGAAAGCCGGTCTGGACACAGTTCTGATGTCGAGTCCCTCCCTTCTGATGCAAAAGAAAGATGTCGATCGTATCACCATCGGAAATCTGGAAGATGATTTTGACAAGATTGCAGACTGTGACTGGATTGTAGAAGTGGTTGTGGAAAACCTGAAGATTAAACAGGACCTCTTTAAACGTATAGAAACCGTAAGGAAAGCCGGTACTATTATTTCTTCCAATACGTCCGGGCTTCCTTTGAAGGCCATGTCCGAAGGGCTGAGCCAGAATTTCAAACAGCATTTTCTGGGCACACACTTTTTTAACCCGGTAAGATACATGCACCTTTTGGAAATCATTGCAGGAGAAGAAACTTTGCCCGGGGTTCTCGAATTTATTGCCGATTTCGGAGAGCGGATTCTCGGCAAAGGCATTGTGTGGGCCAAGGACACACCCAATTTCGTGGGAAACAGAATCGGTGTCCAGGGTATTGTTAAGGCCATGCAGTTGATGCTGGAAGACGGTTTGACGATTCCCGAGGTGGATGTGCTTTTCGGTACTGCTATGGGCCGGCCTAAAACCGCTATGTTCAAGACGTCTGACATTGTTGGTCTCGATACCCTGGGGCACGTGGCCGGGAACACCTATGAACTGGTGGTAGACGATGAGCAACGCGACAGCTTTGTTCTGCCCGAATTTATTGAAAAAATGGTTGAAAAAAAACTGCTGGGAACCAAAACCGGAGGCGGCTTTTATAAAACCGAGTTGACACCGGAATGGGAAAAAATCCGCAAGGTCATCGACCCGAAAACCCTGGAATATGCGGAATACGAGCCGGCCGACTTTGAGTGTCTTGTAAATGCCCAAAAAGCCAAAACTCTACCCGATAAAATAAAAGCTATTCTTTATGGCGATGACAAAGGGGCTAAGTTTGCATGGAAAGTCGTGGCAAATAGTCTGATCTACGCTGCCAACCGGATTCCCGAGATTTCAGACACAATCGTCGAGATCGACAATGCCATGAAGTGGGGATTCAATTTTGAGATGGGGCCCTTTGAAACCTGGGATGCCATCGGCCTTGAAGCCTCGGTTGAAAAGATGGAAAATGAAGGTTTCGCAGTTCCTGAAAAAGTAAAGAAGATGCTTGCAGCAGGTAATACATCATTTTTCAAAACCGAAAATGGCAAGGCCTTTGCGTATGACTTTGCGATCGAGAACTACAAAGAAGTTGTGGTCAGCGAAAACATTGTTTCCCTTAAGGCCTTAAAGGGAGCGGATAAAGTTGTCAAAACCTGCGCCTCCGCGTCTCTGGTGGACCTTGATGACGGCGTGTTCTGCCTTGAATTCCTTACCAAGATGAATACTTTGAACAAGGAGATCCTTGAGTTCGTTTTTGAGGTGCTCGATTATGTTGACGCAAACGGCTTGGGTCTTGTGATCGGCAATCAGGCAGGTGGTATGCCGGGTGCTTTTTCTGCCGGCGCTGATCTTATGGAAATGGCCGGTGCTATAAAGGAAAAGCGATATTCAGACATTGAGGCTATGATAGACCAGCTCCACCAAGGCCTTCAAGGAGCCAGGTATTCAACTTTTCCGGTTGTGGCAGCGCCATACGGTATGACCCTTGGTGGCGGATGCGAGATATGCCTTGCCGCCGACAGGATCGTGGCTCATGCCGAACTCTATATGGGACTGGTCGAAATCGGTGTGGGCCTGCTCCCGGCAGGAGGCGGATGTTTAAACCTGTGGAAGAAGTTCCTCAATACAATCCCAGAAGTAGTGGCCGATATTGACCTTGCAAAATTCTTTGTGCCGGTTTTTATGTCCATCGCAATGGCCAAGGTTTCCACCTCAGCCGCCGAAGCCGGAGCCAACGGCTTTATGGGGGCCCAAGACAGAATCGTATTTAACCGAGATTATCTGATCGGGGAAGCCAAAAAGGAAGTCCTGGCAATGGTTGATGGAGGCTATGCGCCGCCGGTAAAGCGACCGATAAAGGTCTTGGGGCAGGCAGCCCAAGGCATGATTAACACGGAAATCTTCAATTTGCTGAGCGGAAAATTTATCACAGAATACGATGCGTTTCTGGCAAAAAGAATTGCCTATGTCATTAGCGGAGGGGATGTAAGAGACAACAGTGAAGTCGAAGAAGATGTGATCCTCAAGCTTGAAAAAGAGGCCTTTACCGATTTCTTAAAAGAAGAAAAGACGCTTGCCAGGATAGAACATATGCTGAAAACCGGTAAGCCCCTCAGAAATTAGTTGTTTGGCAACAGTTCAGCCACTAAGGCACAAAGGCACAGAGATGGGGTATGAATTATAAACCTTTATCAAAAAGAGAAGAATCTATTTGGGTTTCTTGTCAATTTTAACGTGTCTCTTATTAAAAATGGCATTAAAAAAGAATCATACCCGCCGGCCGACCGGCGGGCAGGTTATAATTTTAGTGTCTTAGTGTCTTTGTGGCTTAACTATTACGTTGTTTGTTATTCGTGATCGTTACCTGCAAATGACAATTGACGAATAGAGGAGGAATTACTAATGCGGGATGCATATATAGTACAATCTGTCAGAACCCCTGGTTGCAGGAGAAACAAAGGGGCTTTTAAAGATACAAGACCCGAAGACCTGCTCTCTTTTATTTTGAAATCAGCCATTGACAAAACACCAAACTTTGAAATGAAGGATGTCGAAGACATCATGATCGGTTGCGCGTTCCCGGAAGCGGAACAGGGACTGAATATCGGGAGAATTGCTTCCCAGATTGCGGGTTTTCCCGTGCAAGTTTCCGGTGCTACAGTGAACAGGTTTTGCGCCTCCGGTCTTGAGGCCGTTGCTTTGGCCTCTTTGCGGGTGATGTCAGGGTGGTCGGATGTTGCCATCGGCGGCGGTCTGGAATCGATGACGTTTGTTCCCATAGGAGGAAATCTGCCCAGACCTCATCCTGAATATACCAGGAAACAGGCTGAATTATATGTTTCCATGGGCATTACGGCGGAAAACGTCGCTAACCGGTACAAGATATCCAGAGAAGAACAGGATGAATTTGCCTTTAACTCACAGATGAAAGCCACCGAGGCCATGAACAAAAAATTGTTCACCGAGATCGTACCTACCACGGCACATAAATTTGTTCAAAATGAAGACGGCACTTACAGGAAAGAGACCTTTATGGTGGATTATGATGACGGCATCCGGCCTACTACTACCATGGAAGGGCTGGCCAATCTGAATCCGGTATTTGCCGCAGGCGGAACCGTTACAGCGGGAAATACTTCCCAGACAACCGACGCCTCCGCCGCCACCATCATCGTAAGCGCGGAGAAAGCCGAAGCACTGGAACTGAAACCGATCGCCAAATTGAAATATTATACCACAGTTGGCTGCCAGGCGGATGAGATGGGTGTTGGCCCGCGATACGCCATTCCAAAGCTCCTAAAATTGGCAGGCATGGATATCAATGATATCGGTCTCTTTGAGATTAACGAGGCTTTTGCTTCACAGGCTGTGTACTGCATAAAGGAGCTGGGCATTAACATGGATAAGGTAAATATTCACGGCGGCGCCATCTCACTGGGGCATCCTCTGGGATGCACCGGCGCCAAACTGTGTGCGACCCTGCTTGCCAATATGGAGGAGCGCGGCGTGAAATACGGCATCGAGTCGATGTGCATTGGCGGTGGAATGGGGGCTGCCGCATTATTTGAGATGTGCGACTAGCCCGAATTTTTCATAAAATATCGTATTAATTTAGCTTTTTGAAAAACGTGTCCCACAAGCATTCAGGTGATCCGGTTTTAAAGTGGGTCACTGTTTGAGTGTATTAGAGAGCGTTAAGAAAGAACAGCAAAATAGCAAATTTTACCT
>JAUVVL010000282.1 GCA_030604635.1 Desulfobacteraceae bacterium | reverse complement strand
AGGTAAAATTTGCTATTTTGCTGTTCTTTCTTAACGCTCTCTAATACACTCAAACAGTGACCCACTTTAAAACCGGATTACCTGAATGCTTGTGGGACACGTTTTTCAAAAAGCTAAATTAATGCAACTTTAGTAACATCTTGTGTTGGATCGAGTGAAACAGCTTTGCGCTACATGGCGATCCAATTGCTCCATGGGAGCAGGTCTGCCAAATGCCCGAGAAACCTATCTATAAATATCGAGAAATTGTACATTCCTGATTTGTAGCCTCGTTTTGGCGATCTTGGCAATACTTTTCATGAGCATGAAACCTATTTCGTAGTCTTTATAAAAGAGTTTCTCAAGATTTGCAGCTTCCCAGGTATAGAGTTTTGTGTCGGTCAGTGCTTTGGCGTGGGTAGTGTACTTTCTTTGTTCCGTATCAACAAGTGCCGAAAACCCAAATGCGTGACCTCGAGCGATTGTATCTATCATAATCAAGATATTGGCAGTTTTCTCAAGTTCAAGTCCCACCTTTCCTTCAATGACTGAATAAAGATATTTGGCATAGTTTCCTTCTCTGAAGATGTAATCCCCAGCGCTATACTCTGTTATTAAGGTAACCTCTAAAATCTTCTTTAACATAGTGTCATTCAAATGGCTTAACATAATGATTGATTTCAAGTCGTCTATATTGAGCATCTTTACCTCCTTCTTTATCCAGGTGCCTTTATGGCGCCACCCAGAATGCTTGGCGGTAAGAAAAGCACCTTAGCCTATTTGCAACTCTTTGAAACAATAATACAATTCTCGTTATAATGGGAATTATATTGAACTATATGATTAACATGAAATGTTAATCTAAAAAAGACAAATAGCTGCTCCCAGTATAAACAACCAATGGAGTTTTTAATTATGCTGGTAAACTCGACGCTTGAAGGAATTAGGGACTATAAAAATTATTCTCATGAATCTGATAAAGGTTACGTCTGCTAGATTTTCTCCATGGCCCCATACGTGGCTTGTAATCTGTCCCTGAGTAAAAAGCAAAGTCTTTCCATTATATTAAATCCAAGCTCGGTGTTACCGATCATCATCTGTCTTAAATCTGCGCCTTTCACGGCCAGGATTGTTGTCGGTTTTTGACAGGCGGCTGAAGACATGAGAATATGGGGCATATCCAGAAGCGTGGACCAGCAACCCGTAACCCTTCCCCGACCAAGGGCTTCTATTACAACACTTCCTTTCTGTTTTCCCAAATCCAGGGATCTTTCCAGGTGTATGTAGCCTTGGGCAATGACATAAAGATGCTCTCCGTAATCACCCTGCCGGAAAACATATTCACCGCCCTCATACGTCCTTACCTGGCAGAGGTCGGCGATCGCAGATATATCACTTTGCCCAACCACTTGAAAAACTCGCAACTTGCAAGGATATGTTCCATTTCTGTGCGGTTCATGTATTACCTCTTTCATTCTCTCAAAATTGACGGCTTTTAAATAAATCTCTGCCTCCGTAGGTTACTTTATCATCTGTTTTATCTTTTTACAAGGACATCTATATTGCAAATACTCCTCGACCACTTGCGTTCCTGTTGCCTAGTATCACCGGCAAACTCGATGCCTATAGGATTTAGATTTATATTATAATTTAATCGAAATATGAGACCGATTCCGATTTATCCCTTAAGTGTGGCCAACCCCTTTGTCAGTTCAAGAAGGACTCCAAATCCCTCCTTGACTTCTTTGTTGCCCATGGCCCACAGCATACTAAAAGGCCCTGCACTTTTTGCCCGGGAAAGATCAATTTTAGCTGGGAGTTCCGCAGCATTTTCCAAAAAGGTTATGGCCCCGGGGTAGTCAGTTTTTTGGCAACACCCATAAGTTTTACCAGACCTTCTCCTATCTGTTCCATATCTTCTTCAGTGTATGATTGTCTGTGGGAATAAACCCCAGCGGATCTCCCAGCTCGGAATCGATGATAGTTTTATCCCCCATATTGGTGGGTATGGCCACCAAAAGATCGTAACCCACTTTTTCACCTTTATGGGATTCAATGGTTTTTTCTTTGGCGTTTACCTGAGCTAAATCAAAAAGGGGCGTGACCTTTATATTCTTTTTGGCAGCAAACTGGGCCAGAATCTGGGCCGCAACCGGCTTTGTAAATACATTGTCCAAAGGTGTTACAAATTCGATTTCTACCTTATCCCGCACCCCATTGACCGTAAAAAACCAGTCCGCCATAAAAACAAGTTCCAAGGGGGCAATAGGGCATTTGTATGGAAGTTCAGCGATGTTGAGTACCACTTTGCCGGAATCAAAATATTTCAGCTTTTTACGCAGTTCGACAGCTCCTTCCAGGGTATAAAAATCGAAAATGTCCTTTCGCCATCCATCCATCATTCCGTCGATTTCAGTGGGTACAATATCGCAACCGGTGTCTATCACGAGCCAATCGTAATCATATTGGCCTGTTGCCGTTTCCACGCGTTTTTGTTCCTTGTCAATCTTGACTATAGTATCCACCACAAAATCAACGCCTTTGGGTATGAATTCCTTTTTGGGCTTTAGAATATCATTAACAGAATAAACCCCGAATGGAATGAACAGATATCCGGGCTGGTAATGATGCTGGTCATCTCTGTCAATAATTGTTATCTGCTACTCAGACTCAACCAACTCTTTACGGAGCATGTTGGCGACAATTGTGCCGCCTGCACCTGATCCTAAAATAACGATTTTTCTCATGACACTGTCCTCCTATGTTATGGGTTAATTCCCTTATAACGAAGGGGATTGCTTGCAATGATCGATGTAGCGGCAATCGAAAGCAGGAGTACTTTCGTAAGCTTTACAGATACGATAAATTTCCAAAATCTATTAGAAAACTTCAGGAGACACCTCGCGTGTTTATACCTATTCTCAAAATAACGTTACAAATGGGATTGATCGGTTTGAAACATTCGCGTTTGCTGGTTTGCATCTTTTGATCGGTTCTAAGCTCGCTTCACTAAATTGCAAAAACTCGGGCTAACGCCCTCAAATCCCGCTTGCAGCGGGACAATTTGACGTTCCGTTTCGCTAAGAACCGTTAAGCAAAAGCTGCAAAAGGCTTCTCGCGAATCCATGAAACCGATCTATTAACAAACGGAACATATTTTTGAGAACAACTATAGTTTGTAGGCTTAAATCAATACGCCAAGTAATAATATTTAGCAGAATAGTAATTTTGCACAGATAATGCATTGACTTAAATCAAAAAAAATCCCCGCACCAGGCGGGGACTTTTTTTATGGGTAATACAAGAAGAGGGTAGATCACATTTTTGAATTTCTTAAACGGTTCATGAGGCGGCTTTTCTGTGGTTTGTTTTAATAGCAGGAACAAGATTGAAATGTGCTATTAAAAAGTCAGACACTCTTTTGATATCATTAGTCGAAAATATGGGCACGCCAATATCAATACTTGAATCGCTAATAAGTGCCAGCAAGTGCTCATCGTCTTTACACAAAGGTTCCTTGGCAATCTCGGACCTGAAAATTTCCAGCTTGGTATAATTTTCCCATTTATATCCTTCGGTCAGAATGATGTCCATGCCGTAAAAAAGGGACAATAGCTCGTCCGGCTTGTGATCGTGATTCACATCCATAACCATTCCGATCTGATAGGGGGATGAAATAACGGTAGTAGATGCGCCGGCCTGTTTATGCCGCCAGCTGTCCTTGCCAGGTTTGTCCATCTCAAAACCGTGTACATCATGCTTGATGGTTCCTACTTTTAGTCCGCATCGTTTAAGTTCAGGAATCAGCTTTTCTATGAATGTTGTTTTGCCTGATCCCGAATTACCGACGATGGAAATAATAGGAGGGGTTGTCTTTTCCTTCAATTTTGTTCCCTGCGATTTGGATTAGTTCTCAATAAGTCCATTTGAGTTGGTGTGTTCAAAATTTCTGGATGCCCGCCTCTGCGGGCATGACGGGCACTAAAATTCTGTGTCATTCCCGCGAAGAGCTTGCTCCAGCGAAGGGAGGGGCGGGAATCCAGGCCCTGTTGCCTTAGTTTATTGAGAAGTTAACGATTTGAGACCTTTGCAAAACGCCCCCTTTTGCCTCCCGCCATTGGCGGGATGTCAGGCTCAACATTTTGCACGAAGTGAAGCTTTAGCTTTATCCTCAAAATACTCAATGTATTCCTGTGGTTAAAATTT
>JAUVVL010000194.1 GCA_030604635.1 Desulfobacteraceae bacterium | reverse complement strand
TTGCTTTTATGATCTTAGATGAACCAATTACTTTATCATTATTTATAGGGACAATACTGGTATGCGCCGGAGTTTATCTGACCAATAAAAAAACAGCCGGGTAAGGTCTTCATCCTTGACAGATCGAATAAAACAAAGGGGTCAGGTAACAGCTAAATAGTGTCTGACCGAAAACCCCGGTTTTTCCTATCAGATGCTCCGGGTACAAATTCCATTCAGAGCACAGATTCCATTTTCATTTCTCTTTGGAGCTAAAATTATTGTTTTCAGATCTTTTTAGCCCATTTTCAAAAATACTTCTCCCAATGAAATCATGTTCCTTATTGATTTTATAGAGTGCTTATGCGGCTAAGGAATATCTGCCTTGCTCAGCATGTTTGCGTTGCTTTTGACGCTTCAACTCTTTTAGTCGAATTTTGGAACCCAAAATCTGAATATTTCGGGCCAGCACAGCCAGGGCGACATACCGCTTAAAACCGACGATACCATGATCAGGACATCGATCCAGTGCATGATTTTCAAGCGCATTGATCGCCGATTCAACCGCTGCATGCTTGTGCCTGGATTCGACAAATTCCTCTGAATGTTCTATTTGCTTGTCTTTTTGAAAAAGTTTTCCCTTTTTGGGAGGCACGACTTCGTGGATTTGGGGAAGCCCTTCAGATTCACAGTTTCGATCGAGGTGTTTTTGTAGGGATTTGGGGTCGTGTTACGCTAAGTGTCTGAAAAGTTGGGGGAAAAAGCTCCAAGAATAGCCGTTTTTTGGTCTTAAACATACCATTTTGGGTGCAAAATAACAGCTCTAAGGATTTTTTTTAAAAATTATATTAGCTTAAAAGGTCCTTTCGGGGTCAAAAAGAGTCGTTTAAGAAGATTTTAGGGCCTATTTTAGGCCTCTTTTGCTGTTATTATAGCTATTTATCGTGGCCCGACCCCAAACGCACCAAACGCAACGCTTAATCGCTCAAATTAGGTTTTAATCACATCCGGGTCCTCAATCACCGAAATGACGCGCATATCAGAAAAACACCTGGGACACAAAATATGCACATTCGGTCCAAATACGTGTAGATGGCATTGAACTATGAATCTATAATCCGGTCATTCATTTTTTCGAACGATTCCCGCCGTCCGGACTGCGATCATTCTTTTCGATGAATTCCACTCGCACCAATAAAAAAGATTGACTAATTTAAAAACAAACGATATTGCATATCCATATTAAAAATAATCCGGCGGATATCGCAATGTCGCTTGGCAATATCACCGGATTCAATACCGAAAACGAAACAAAGCCGTCCGGTAAACGCGCCGAGGCGGCTTTTTGTGTGTTTTAAGCGACATGACTGGCCACGGTTTACCCCGGCCACCATCAGAAAAGCATTTATGAATTTATCTTCTTTTGGATTAAAACACGAAATCGTCCGGGCCATTGACCAACTCGGATTTGAACATGCCACCCAGATTCAGGAAAAGGCCATCCCCCGGATGCTAACAGGCGACACCGATGTCATCGGCCTGGCCCAGACCGGCACGGGGAAAACCGCCGCCTTCGGCCTGCCCCTGATCCAGCTGGTTGATTTTGAATCACAAAACCCCCAGGGGCTGATCCTCTGCCCCACGCGGGAACTCTGCCTTCAAATCACCGGCGACCTGAAACTGTTTGCCCGACACATCCCGAACGCACGTATTGCCGCCGTCTACGGCGGGGCCGATATTCGGGACCAGATCACCCTGATAAAAAAAGGTGCTCAGATCATCGTGGCCACGCCCGGCCGACTGTTGGATCTGATCAACCGAAAGGCCATCAAATTGGGAACGGTGGCCTATGCGGTCCTGGATGAAGCCGATGAAATGCTCAACATGGGGTTTCAGGAAGATATCGACGACATTCTGGAACGGACCCCCGCCGACAAGCGAACCTGGCTTTTTTCAGCCACCATGCCGGATGCCGCGGCGAAAATCGCCGACACCTATATGACCCGTCCTGTAACCATCACCGCCGGCTCGCCCAACAAAGCCGCTGAAAACATCTCTCACGCCTGTTATGTCGTCAAAGAAAAAGATCGGTACGCGGCCCTCAAGCGGATGATCGACTATATCCCCGATATCTTCGGCCTCATTTTCTGCCGCACGCGCATGGAAACCCAGACGGTGGCCGACAAACTGATGAAAGACGGTTACAATGCCGAACCGCTGCACGGCGACCTGTCCCAGATGCAACGGAACCAGGTGATGAAAAAATTCAGGGAACGGACCCTCCAACTGTTGGTGGCCACCGATGTGGCCGCACGGGGTCTGGATGTGGATGACATCAGCCACGTCATCAATTACAATCTCCCCGATGAACCGGAACGTTACATCCATCGGAGCGGTCGAACGGCCCGGGCGGGTAAATCAGGCGTATCCATCGTATTGGTAAACACCCGGGAAGTCCGACGGATCAAAGAACTGGAATCCCAAAGCGGCATTCGGTTCGAGTATAAAAAAATCCCCTGCGGCCGCGCCGTTTGCGAGAAGCAGCTTTACGCAATGGTGGAACGACTGGTTTCCGCGGAGGTCAACAAAAAAGAAATCGATAATTACCTTCCCCCGGTGTTTGAAACCCTTTCCGCTCTCAGTAAGGAAGAATTGATCCGTCGATTCGTCTCAGCCGAGTTCAACCGCTTTCTCGATTACTACCGCGGAGCCGAAGACATAAACGTGAAAGTCAAAAAACGCAAAACAAAGATAGATAAAGCCGAACACCGCCTCGCAGGCAATACCCAGCGATTTTTCATGAATGTCGGCCGCCTGGACAAACTCAAAGAAGGCGCCATCGTCCGCATGGTCTGCGACAAATCGGGCATATCATCAAGAAAACTCGGTCGGATCGAACTCAAAAGAGAGTTTTCATTCTTTGATGTTGAAAAAAGCGTGGCAAAAAAAGTCCTCAAATCCCTTAAAGGCGTGACATTGGACGGTAGAAAAATCCGTGCCAAATTTGCCGAAAAAGAGAAAAAAACGGGAAAAAGACACTGTGTATTTAAGGGACATTCTTAACCTATAAAGTTCTTATTCGATAAGAAAATATTGATTATTTTTGGCAACATTGAGGAAGCAAAAAAACTGAACAACGGTGAAGAACGACTCAAAGGGCTGGTGAAAAAATCGCAAAGGAAGACGATCTGAGGTTTTGTCGAAACGTGAAGAAGCTGAAGCAGGTTCTCAAAGTGGTTCGGTTGTTACTGGGCTTTTCGCTTCGCTTCAACAAATTACAGGGTATTCTGGCGAAGGCGAATAATATTTTGTATGTCACTTGATTAAAAGGTTGTAAAAAAATTTCGATGCTTATTTTTGAAATAGGTTCTAATTAATACGGAAGTGTATCCAGTGAAAAAAATTATCAGAAATGAAAAAATAAGAAACATCGCGATCATTGCGCATGTTGACCACGGCAAGACAACCCTTGTTGATGCCATGTTCGGGCAGAGCGGACTCTTCAGACCGGGCCTTGAAGTTGATGAGAGAATCATGGACAGCATGGACCTCGAAAGGGAAAGAGGAATAACCATTGCTGCAAAAAACTGTTCCGTGAAATGGAACGGGGTAAAGATAAACATCATCGACACGCCCGGACATGCCGATTTCGGCGGAGAGGTCGAGCGCGCACTGTCCATGGCGGACGGTGCGATTTTGCTCGTGGATGCGTCTGAAGGACCGCTGCCCCAGACCCGTTTCGTGTTGAAGAAAACCTTTGAGAAAGGCCTCAAGGTTGTTGTGGTGATCAACAAGATCGACAGAAAGGATGCACGTCCTGAACAGATTCTCGATGAGATATATGACCTTTTCATCGATCTCGATGCAGACGACGAACAGCTCGATTTTCCATATATGTATGCCATCGGACGCGAAGGCATTGCAAAAAAGACCCTGGCCGAAAAAAGGGATGACCTTCATCTTCTTTTTGAAACCATCCTCAATGAGATACCGGCCCCTGAATATGACCCCGAAGAACCGTTTCAGATGCTGGTGTCTGATCTCGGATATTCAGATTATCTTGGACGGCTTGCCATCGGAAGAATTTTTAACGGTAAAGTCGAGTTCCATGACACCATGGTCTGTATCAACGACAAAGTGGAGCACCTCCCGCTCAAGATATCCAAGCTTCAGGTATATGACGGGATGAATCTGAAAGAGGTTGATGCGGCGGAACCCGGCGATATTGTCGTTCTCTCTGGAATCGAGGATGTCAAAATCGGTGACACGATCTGCACCCGGGAGTATCCAAAACCCTTAAAGAGAATAACCGTCGACGAGCCGACCATCTCCATGGAATTTACTATAAACACCTCTCCCTTGAGCGGGAAGGAAGGAAAAATCGTACAGTCCGGCAAAATACGCGAACGGCTGATCAAGGAAACCCTTAAAAACGTTGCCGTCAGGTTAGAACAGACCGAGGACAGGGAAAGGTTTATCGTAAAAGGCAGAGGTGAGTTTCAGATGGCCATTCTCATCGAAACCATGCGGCGGGAAGGGTTCGAACTTTCTGTGGGCCGTCCAAAAGTGATTTACAAACATTCAAACGGAATTATGCTCGAGCCCATAGAGAAACTGTTTGTGGATTGTGATGCGGATTTTTTCGGGGTTGTCACCGAAAAGCTTTCCATAAGAAAGGGACGGCTGACAAACCTTGTCAATAACGGCAGCGGAAGAGTAAGGGCGGAATTTTCCATTCCCTCACGCTCTTTAATCGGTTACCGGGATGAATTCCTGACGGACACAAAGGGGACCGGAATCATAAACACCCTTTTTGAAGGGTACGAGGCGTTTCGCGGTGAATTTCCCACCCGGTTTACCGGCTCGATTGTTTCAGACCGACAGGGGAACTCTGTTGCATACGCCCTCTACCACCTTGAGCCCAGGGGCCGCCTTTTCATTGTCCCCGGAGAACCTGTTTATGAGGGAATGATCATCGGTGAACATAACAAGGTCGTCGATATCAGTGCAAATCCAAGCAAGGAGAAGAAGCTCACAAACATCCGCGCGGCTGGAAAAGATAACAGCACAGTATGCTCGCCGGTAAAACCCATGACCCTTGAGAGGGCCATAAATTTTATAAAAGATGACGAGATGGTGGAGGTTACCCCGCAATCCATCAGGCTGCACAAAAGAGTGCTTTCTCTTAAGAAGCGGAAAAATAAAAACGGCGTGAACTAAAGGTTTGGAATTCTATAATTTATAAAACAGACCAATAAAACAACGGGGTCAGATCCAAGTTAAATATGCTCCGCATTTGTTGTGGTGTCAAATCTTGACGGGCTGTTGCCCAAACCCGTGTTTTAAAAAGGATGATAAAATTTTGATCAAACCTTACCCTCATAGCATTTAATTGCAAAAAAGTGATTACTGCTACGAGTTACGACTTCTTTGAAGTAAAAAAACAACTCCTGGAGGCTCAAACACGCTCTCTGATATCCGGGTTTGGCCTGGGCCATAGCCATGCAGTAGCCTGCTCTTTGATATTGCTGATTAACACCATCATATTTTGGATGGTGGCGGTGAGGTATTCCTGAATTTGAACTCCCCAGAGTTTACGCCAGCGTGCCCGTTTAAATCCGTACCGCGTACTGCGAGCATATGACCTTTCCATCAGATGTTGCCGAGTTCTGATATCCTTTTTAGCTTCTCCACCATTGGCTTGGTCAAGCATAAAATTTAAATCATCTTGTCTGACATGGCGCTTAAGCGTTCGACCGGATTTGGCTTTGGTACACTTTTTGCGAAGTTGGCATCTGTTACATGCTCCCGATGAAGCGATATACTCATAATGTTTCCGCTTTTTAAAATATTTTCGCCTTTTCAAGATTTGACCGGCCGGACAGATGAAAATGTCATCTACATCATCGTAGCTGAAGGCTTCTTTGGGGAAGATGCCTTTTTTGCTACCGGTACCTTTCTGGGTTTCCTCCAGGGAATTAAAATGCGCCTTTATTCCGCGATCCTGGCAGGCCAGATAATTTTCGATGGTTCCGTATTTGCTGTCGGCCACAGCAGTTTCAACTTTTCGTCCCGTGTTGTTTTGATGGCTGTCAATTAAAGACTGCATGCGGTGAGCTTCATGCACCTCGCCAGGAGTTACTTCGGTGGCGGTAATAACTTCACATTTTTTGTCCACCCCTCTGTGGATCTGATATTGAAGCTTAGATTTTCCTTTTCCTCGACGCGTTACCGAAGCATCCGGGTCGGTGGTAGAGATATACTTTCTATCGGCAGCTCCGGATTTTACTGCATTATCGCTGCCAGAAGACCTTTGTTCTTCTTCTAAACGTGATTCCAGAATTTGATAGCTCTTGTTCAGATACCTCTTTAACGATTGTTTATTTACTACAGAGTTGTTAGAGGCATCAGCCTGCACCATGCTGGAATCCATAAACAGTTTGCTACCGTCAACAAGGCCTGCTTGCACACATTGCCAGACGATGCGCTCAAAAAACATTTTAAAGGCCACAACGCCCCAGCGGGCTCTGGCTTTGGAAAGCACACTGTGATTGGGAATTTCATCATCCAGATCATAGCCCAAAAACCACAGCCAGTCTAAACGCTCAGGGATTGTGTCCATAAGCTCTCGTTCGGAACGGACATTATAAAAGATCAAAAGTAGCATCATCATGAGGATTACAGAAGGAGGAACCGACACATTACCGTTAATACCGTATTTGTCATTGACTTCATTGTAGATAAAGTCAAAGTCAATATAATTTTTGACCTTCCTCAAAATATGATCTTTACGAACACGTTGGTCGAGGTTCAATATTGTGTAAAATAGCTTTCGCTGAACTCTTTTCTGGCGACCCATCATGATGATAATGCTCCGTTAAAGTTTTAATTACCAGTACTTTAGCTGTTATCATCATGCTAATCAAGCATTATTTGGGCGTTTATGTATATTTACTAGTAAAAAATACAGCATCTATAAGTAGTTCATCAATTTAATTTAAGACTGGATTTGTAATTAAAATTTGATTTGATTATCACCTTTTGATAATACGAGATACTTTTTTCCGTGGACACCAATAATAGTTTCTCCTTTAGGCATAAGAGGCTTGCTAAGCCATTGGGGCATGATGGTTATAAAAAGTGAGCTATTATGGATTTGGCTGCCTTCTTTTTTGATCGTTATTTTTTTGATTTCCAACCTAATGAGGATAACCCAAACTTACTTTTTCAAAATGTCAAGGCTTCCCACCTACACTAGTCCTGTCACTTTCCAAGACACCGTATTTTATTTATTATACCCCAGTTACTACAATCTCCTAATTCACAAGCCGTTTTCCAATCAGAACAAGCCTGTTTCATATTCCCGTTAGCTTCATAAGC
>JAUVVL010000096.1 GCA_030604635.1 Desulfobacteraceae bacterium | reverse complement strand
TTAGGCACTTCGTTCGACCTGAGGCTCTCGACAGGTTAGGTCACTTGTAACTTTAGTCACTCTTATAACGACTTTAAGGGACCTTTTATCAATATTATTTATGTCGGTTGCTTAATGTTCTCATTAGTAAATACTTCTCCATTACTGATATCAGCTTTTCAATGGCTTCGGACAGCTGGTCATTGACAACAACATGACGGTAAAGATCTTTTTTTGCCATCTCCTTCTCTGCGTTTACAAGACGCCTTGCAATGACTGCCTTGCTGTCAGTCCCTCTCAATTCCAGGCGTTTTCCGAGAGTCTCCAGCGACGGTGGCATAATAAAAATAGTAATACTGTCAGGATACCGTTCAAGAATCTGAATGGCACCCTGAACATCTATATCGAGAAGTATATCACGCCCGGAGGCCAAACCATCATCCAAAAATTCTGCTGAAGTGCCGTAATAATTGCCATGAACCTCTGCCCATTCAGCCCATTTGCCGCCGTCTATTCTCTTTTTAAAGTCGTCTCTTGAGATAAAATAGTAGTCAATCCCATCCTGTTCCCCGTTGCGAGGCTCTCTGGTGGTGTACGATATTGAATAGAGCATATCGGCAAACCTGTCGAGCACGGTTCTGACAAGGGTTGTTTTGCCGGCTCCTGAGGGCGCGGAAATGATAAAAAGAAGTCCCTGGTTACAAATCGATGCTTTCTTATTTGAGCCCGATTGACCGGTTTTCTGATTATCCATGACGGGTTATTCCAAACCCTTAAGTGTAGCGTAACGCTGGGATATTGTTTCGGCTTGTATCGCGGAAAGAACGATATGGTTGCTGTCCATGATAATAATAGCACGGGTTCTGCGGCCATGGGTTGTGTCTATAAGGCGTCTATCATCCCTGGCTTCATCTTTAAGACGTTTCATGGGAGCAGAATTGGGAGACACGATCGCAACAACCCGATCAGCAACCACAGTATTTCCAAAACCGATATTCAACAAAGCCTGATCCATATGACCCCTTTATTTTACCCATTCGTACAAACTAACATCACTGTTGTCCAAAATAAATGACCGATGTTTATAAAACAGGCTGTAAATATTACTAAATTGGTATTTGCAAAGCAAAAGCATCTACTCCAATTATTTCAAGCAATCCCCGCATGAGCAACTATGAACGCATGACCCACCTCATGTAAATCCGATTGTCTTGGGCACTAATGAGTACATACACTCAAAAACCGTTGCGTATTTTAGCTATTCAATATTCTGTAACTGCTCCCTAATTTTTTCAAGCTCGGACTTTACTGCAACTATGATATGGGATACTTTTGCTTTTTCCGTCTTAGACCCCATTGTGTTAAACTCACGGTTAAGCTCCTGAAGCAAAAAATTAAGTTTTCGGCCGGCAGGTTCCGTTGAGTCCGTAATTTCTCGAAACTGCTTGATGTGGCTTCCGACCCTGACAATTTCCTCGGAGATATCACTCCTGTCGGCTAAAAAAGCCGCTTCCTGTGCAATCCGTTCAGGGTCTATTTCTACAATCCCTTCGGTTAAGAGCGACATACGGTCTTTAAGGCGTTGCTGATAATGAAACAAAAGGTCGCCGGACTCCTTTTCGATTTGATCAACGCTTTTTTCTATATCGTCAAGCCGGCCGGCAAGATCTTTAGCAATATAATCTCCTTCCCGTTTTCGCATGGCGACAAGATCTTCCAAAGCTTCACCAATGCAATCCTTGACAACAGGCCAGCATGCCTCCATATCAAGATCAATCTCTGCAGGCTTAATAACACCTCCCATACCCACCAGAAGATCTATGGATATTTCAGAGTTAATATTAAGCATATCTTTCAATTGGATAAGGCTTTCATGATAAGCCCTGGCTTTGGGTGTATTTATCTCAAATGCATATGTCTCATCGGAATTGTCCCTAATCTTTAGATTAGCCTCTATGCGGCCTCTTGCAACCTTACCTGCAACAAGGCCTTTTATCTTCTCTTCCAGGGCAAGATATCCATGCGGAACACGCAAGGCAATATCAAGATGTCTGCTGTTGTACGAGCGGATTTCTACCATGACAGTAAGTTCTTCTACCGTCTTTTCCGCTCTGGCAAATGCGGTCATGCTCTTTATCATTTTTCGTAACTTTTTAGCTTTTTTATTAATTTACCTTTTTGAAAAACGTGTTTCACAAGCATTCAGGTGATCCGATTTTTAAGCGGGTCACTGTCTGAGTGTATTAGTGAGCGTTAGGAAAGAACAGCAAATTGGCACAGTTTTACTATGAGTTAAAAAATATGCGCATATAGCAGATCTTATTTAAAAAGAACGGCCCCTGTTCTTTCTTTACGCTCACTTATGCACGAGTTTAGTCCCGCCTGCGGCGGGAATTACCTGGATGCGATAATTTTTTTCAAAGGGCTAAGTCGGCTTGCCCACTAAGAGTAAGTGAACTAAAGTTTGAAGTGAGCTAAAATTGTGGATTTCTGTCTTTTATAAAAACCCAATATCCTTAACTTTAGGCACTCATTTATATTTTATCACCAGTAGGCTCCAATAATTTGTTGAAAAGTTATTGTTCACGAAATACCCGGGACAGATGTCTGTTTTAAATCGGCCACATATTTTTTGCGCACCTGTTCAAGATAAGTCAGCATGTTTTGCTCGGCATAGTCTGGATATGTCCATGGCAATGTTTGGAATCGACCTTTGGTATAAATCAGGGTCAGATCAGCATAAATACGCCTCCCGATATAAATCCTGTGGCTGTAATTCTTACCGCTGGCAAGCACAAAACGCTCATGCAGCATATATCCCGGATCCAAATTGATAATTCTTTTGCTGTTTTTTGAATATTCCAGCTCAATATCATTGGTGATCAACTTTATCTCTGCCAGATCACTCTGTTCGATCAGCGTTTCAAACACCATCACCCGCCTGAAAATGGGTGCGCCCATCTCTGATTCGTAATATGTGGTAAAATCAAAGGGAAACCAAGCGCTTACCATATCAATAGGACCGAATTTTTCGGTAAGCGCTTTTGCCACAGGAAGAATGAGGCTCCTTTCCTTCATTAAAAGGCCGATAACCAGTTTGGCGGGCTTGGGTTTTTGAGGTCTGCTCATAATTTCCGGGCTAATCGTCTAATGGCCTTGCCTCATCAATCAGCATAATCGGAATATCATCCCTTATTTCATATAATAGCTTACAGTTATCACAAATAAGCCCGTCTTCGGCATCATTTAGATATATATCTCCTTTGCACTTCGGACAAGCCAAGATCTCAAGTAATTCCTGATTTATAGCCATTTTCGTCTCCCTTAATATTATTATGCAGGTTTTAGTTTATAAAGGATTGCCTTAGAATTTTCAACTAATTTAACACCGATTTTTGCTTCGCTAAAATCAATGCTAAACAAAAAGGTTTGAAATCTTTACATGCTTATGTATTATGTGATAACTTTCTTTCGCATATTTTGTGAAAAGGGCGTTGAAAAAAGATAGGTCTGAGAATAACACGTTTTTATAGGTCTGATTATGCATCTTAACAAAAGAATTATTGTTACCGGCGGATGCGGTTTTCTGGGATCGCATCTCTGTGAAAAATTGGTTCAGGAAGGACATGAAGTATTGTGCGTTGACAACTGCTTTTCAGGAACCAAACAAAATATCGCTGATCTTCATAATAATCCGAATTTCGAATTTATCCGTCATGATATCACCTTTCCGCTTTATGTGGAGGTGGATGAAATCTATAATCTTGCCTGCCCGGCCTCTCCAATACATTATCAGTTTGATCCGGTTCAAACCACCAAGACATGTGTGCACGGAGCCATCAACATGCTGGGGCTGGCGAAACGTGTAAAAGCAAAAATCCTTCAGGCTTCCACCAGCGAAGTTTACGGAGACCCGGATGTCCATCCGCAGCCCGAAGGTTACTGGGGAAGGGTGAATCCAATTGGGCTGAGGGCATGCTATGACGAGGGGAAAAGGTGTGCCGAGACACTATTTTTTGATTACCTTCGCCAGCATAAACTGAAGATAAAAGTAGCCAGGATATTTAATACATACGGTCCACGAATGCATCCCAATGACGGAAGGGTTGTTTCAAATTTTATAATGCAAGCCCTTCAAGGAGAAGGGATAACGATTTACGGAGATGGATCACAAACAAGATCCTTTTGTTATGTTGATGACCTGATTGAAGGTATGGTTCGCCTGATGGATTCTAGTGATAGTTTTACCGGACCTGTAAATATGGGAAATCCAACAGAACTTTCGATTTTGGAATTGGCGAATAAAATAATTAACATTACCGGATCTAAATCAAAGATCAAATATGAAAAACTTCCACTTGATGATCCGAAGCAAAGAAAACCTGATATTACACTTGCGAAAAAAGAGTTAGGTTGGGTTCCGAAAGTCGAGATAGAAGAAGGATTAACAAAGACAATCGAATATTTTGATAATTTTCTAAAAAATAATTTAAACCTTTCTTCCCCTTGATATTCTGAGACCTAAATCCTGCAAACATCGAGTTTGCCTTAATTTAAACTCCTTCAAGATTGTTTATGCAGGTTTTAGGTGCAAAGACAAAACTCAACTATGCCGATAAATATAACAACCAAAGCTGCTCTGAACATCTATAACCTTGTTTGGTTTCTCGCTATTCCGGCACTTCGTCTGAACCAGCGTCTTGCCGAGGGATTCAGGCAGCGGACGCTTCAGCACAATATATTGTCAAAGGCGGACCTGTGGATTCAAGCCGCCTCTGCCGGCGAATCATATCTGGCGTGGACGCTCCTCAAAAAATTAAAACCGAATAAACCGGTCAGAGTGATAGTGACATCCAACACTAGCCAGGGGCTGGAGATCCTGGAACGCGCTATTGCCGATATTACCCCGAATGAAAGGGGCGTGAGCGCATGTTCGGCCTATTTTCCGTTTGACAAGCCCACCATTATGGAAGCAGCGGTAAAAACCATTCGCCCGAGGGTCATGGTGCTTTTGGAATCAGAGATGTGGCCCGGACTCCTCGCCGCCTTGAAAAAAAATCAATGTATAACACTTTTATTAAACGGCCGGATCACTGCCAAGAGCCTGTCCAGGTACCTCATCTGGCCCTCCTTTTGGCGTATGATTGGACCGGATAAAATTCTTGGCATCTCTGAAAGCGATGCCAAGCGGTTCGCCGCCATATTCGCCGGAGAAAACGTAGACGTGATGCCGAATATGAAGTTCGACAATATCGACAAATCAGATTACGTGCTCGACACAAATAACCCTGTAGGAAATATTATCCGGCCCGGCACACCTTTCCTTGTCCTTGGATCAACCAGACAAGAGGAGGAACCATTAGTCGAAAAAATCATACTTAATATCCGTCACAGACGTCCAGAGACAGTTATCGGACTGTTTCCACGGCATATGCACCGAATAAAGCATTGGAAAGAGGCCCTGGATCGCATAGCAATACCATGGATTTTGCGGTCCCAAATCGAAAACCAAATCTATGGTGGAACGCTCATCCTTTGGGACACTTTTGGAGAACTGTTTTCAGCCTATAAACTGTCTAAAGGCGCATTTGTGGGCGGCAGCCTTGCGCCTCTTGGCGGCCAGAATTTTCTCGAAGTGCTCACTTGCGGAGTCATACCGGTCATCGGCCCCTCATGGGAAAACTTCGCCTGGGTGGGACGGGAAATCGTGGAGCAGGGCCTTGTTCATGTGGCAGCTGATTGGAAGGAGGTTGCGGACCTTCTTGTAGAAAGCCTGGAAAAATCCTTGCCCCTCGAAAAAGTGCGTGAATCAGCGCTTACGTATGTTAAAGACCGCCAGGGAGGCACGGCCCAATCCTGCCGTCTTGTTGAGGAGTTACTCAATGATTCTATGTTTAAATAAGCCGAGAGTAATCCTGAAATGAATAAACTCCCAAAATGCTACGGAATCATCCCGGCCCGTTATGGTTCAACGCGCTTTCCTGGCAAACCGCTGGCAGAAATTCTGGGAAAACCTATGTTCTGGCACGTTTTTCAACGGGCCAGCCAGTGCCCGCACCTTTCGAAGATCGTCCTGGCCACCGACGACAACCGGATTGTCTCGACAGCAAACAATCTAAACGTCCCGGCAATTAATACAAGAGATGACCACGTAAGCGGCACGGACCGAGTCTTGGAAGCGGCAGAACTGCTAAACGTGCCGGAAGATGCCGTAGTGGTAAATATCCAGGGCGACGAACCCGCCCTGAAGCCTGAGATGATCACAGAACTCATCCGGCCGTTCGTATCTCCGGATGTGCAGGTGACAACGCCGGCAAGAAAAATTGATGCAAAGGAAGCTGAAAACCCGGACCTGGTAAAAGTGGTTTTCGCAAAAAACGGCAGGGCCCTTTATTTCTCACGATCTCCAATTCCGCATTCTCAGGATTCACAAAAAACCGAGTTCTACGGGCACATCGGCCTGTACGCTTACCGAATGAATATCCTGAGACAATTTGTGAAACTCGGCCCGAGCCGTCTGGAAAGAACGGAAAAGCTCGAGCAGCTGCGTCTGCTTGAAAACGGAATACCGGTTCAAGTCGTGAAAACCGATTACCAAAGCATCAGCGTAGACCGGCCCGAAGACATAGAAACAGTTATCAGAATCCTTGAACAAGCCTAAGTAAAAGGAAAACGGGAGGTTTGGGTGGGGGTGAAAATTAATTATGGAATTTTTGAATTTGGTGATTGGTGAATGGCTAAGAAGATTTTAAGCGGGTTTTTTTCTCACAATAAACCACGGATTCAAAAGTTTTTCCTTATTGTATCTCAAAGGTTCATCGGTCTCTATATTTAATACGCTTCCTTTGGCCTGTTCCACGATGACCTGACCTGCGGCCGTGTCCCACTCCATGGTGGATCCCTGTCTTGGATAAACGTCTGCCTTTCCTTCGGCCACCAGGCACAATTTCAAAGAGCTGCCGACGGATATGAACTCGATCTGTTTATATTTCTTTTTCATGGCTTCCACAAAGTCTTCGATTTCCTTTGTAGAATGAGAACGACTTCCGACAATAGTTAATCGTGAATCGTTAATTGCGTTTTGTGAATCGTTCACCGGCAATTTGGCGGATCGGTCAATTATTGTTCCCAGTAACCCGGCCCTTTCTTTTTCCGAAGCTTTGTCCCTGATCAACTCAAACACATCACTGCTGTCCGATTTATATGCCCCCAGACCTTCGGCGGCAAAATATAACACGTCTTTGACCGGCACATAAATAACCCCCAGTACCGGCCTGTTTCGATGCATAAGGGCGATATTTACGGTAAACTCACCGTTTTTTTTTACAAATTCCTTGGTCCCGTCCAATGGATCGACCAGCCAGAAATATTCCCACTTGCTCCTTTGTTTAAAGGGAATGTCTCCTCCTTCTTCGCTGAGAATCGGAAGCCCATCGACAGCTTGATCAGACAGGTGAGCGACAATTATGTCGTGGGACCGCTGGTCCGCCATAGTCAGCGGTGTTTTGTCGTTTTTATACCAGACATCAAAATCCCTGTTATAAATCTCTAAAATCGCCCGGCCTGCTTCTTTGGCTGCCAATAATGCATTATAAAGATGATTGGTGAATTGATTCATTTTTTATTTGGTTAATTATATATAGCCTTTCTGCCCAAGAAACAGCAAGATCTCCTGGGCAGCCTCATCTGGAGTGAGGTCGGTTGTGTCGATGCTCACCTCAGGCGATTCAGGAATCTCGTAGGGATCATCCACCCCGGTAAATCCCTTGATCAGTCCGGCCCGTGCCTTGGCATACATCCCCTTGCGATCTCTTTTTTCACATATCTCGATGGGTGTGGATACGTGAACCTCGACAAATCCGCCGTAGTTTTCGATTATGGTCCTGATTTCCGCTCTGGTGGCGTTGTAGGGTGCGATTGGTGCACAGATGGCGATGCCGCGGTTCTTTGTGATTTCACTGGACACAAAGCCGATACGGCGAACGTTGATGTCCCTGTGCTCTTTGGAAAAACTCAACTGGCTCGATAAATTCCGACGTACAATGTCACCGTCCAACAGTGTGACAGCACGATCCCCTATCTCCAGGAAGCGGGCATAAAGCACCTTGGCAATGGTCGATTTCCCGGCCCCTGAAAGACCCGTAAGAAAGACAGTAAAACCCTGCTTGTCCGGGGATGGGTAAGCCTTTTTAAGTTCCGCCACAACTTCCTGGAATGTAGCCCATTCCGGTATCTGACGCCCGGTCCTGATCCGCTCCCGGATATCTGCACTCGAAAATAAAATCGTCTGTGTTCCCTCGGGAACCTGATCCGCTGGACGGTATTCATCTTCAAAAGGCAGATATACCAACTCCTCAAACGGAACAATGGTCACACCGATTTCCCGGCTGTATTCTTCGGCCAGTCTGCGGGCCGCATGCCTTTCGTAATATGGGTTCCCGCCGGCATCTGTTCCTGGACTGGCGTGGTCACGGCCGATAATAAAATGGGAACAGCCGTAATTTTTGGAAATTATGGTATGTAAAAGCGCATCCCTGGGGCCGGCCAGGCGCATGGAAAGCGGCAACAGATTCAAAATAAAAGAATCCGGCGGGTAGTGACGAGTCACCTCCCGATAGCATCTAACCCGTGTATAATGGTCGAAATCTTCGGGTTTTGTCATGCCCGTAACCGGAAGGATGAGCAGATTGGCCTTTGCCTGTCGCATGGCCCTGACCGTCATTTCAAACTGGGGACGCTGGATGGGATTTCGGGTTTGAAAACCCACCACACGATTCCACCCGAGTTTGTCGTAAATGCTTATGACCTCTTCCGGGGTCATGCGAAGCTGCTTGAAGTCAAAGTGAAGCGGAAGGCTCAGAACCTTGAGTTTGCCCCCGATGTAATAGTCGCCTTCGGTGTTAAAAAGGTACTGGACCCCCTGATGGCCCGAGTCAGTGGTATTGTAAATACGTGAAGCCTCCTTATCACGTTCCACGGGCCACATATCCTCGATATGCATAATAGCCAGCAGAAACCCTTCGTGGTCCCTGATTGTGATCGATTGACCGGCCTCAATGGTGCGGGCCCGGGTATCAGTTATACCCAGGCAAACAGGTACAGGCCACAGAACATCGCTTTGCAGCCGCATGCGGTCCAGCACCGATTCATAGTCAGACCGGGTCATAAAGCCTTCAAGTGGTGAAAAGGCGCCGGTTGCCAAGAGTTCGAGGTCACACAGCTGCCGATCGTTAAGGATAATATCCGGCAGATTAAAAGCAATATCTTTGAGAGTATCGGCCCGCTCATCATCAACCATAAGATTGATAAGCGAACCGCCGTGCGGCTCAACCATTGACGCTCTTTTCATACAACCAACCTCCGATATTGAACCTGCTATTCCGGAATATTAGGCATGGTGGTGTAAATACCCTGGTAATTTTTTAGCTTATATTCTTTTTCATTCTTTTCGACGATGTAGTAATCCGGCATCAAAGGAATTTTACCAACATTGGTGGCAATGACGTACATAGGCTGTGCAAGACCAGTGGTGTGACCGCGCAACGCATCTCGAATGAGTTCAGCCCCCTTTTCAACCGGTGTCCGGAAATGATCGATCCCGGGCGCAGGTTCACAATAAAAGACATAATAAGGCCGAATTCGAACCGCCAAGAGCTTTTGATGCAAGGCTCTGAAGGTCTCCTTGTCATCATTGATTCCCTTAAGCAGAACAGCCTGATTGCCTACATTCACACCGCAACAGAGAAGATCGAAGACCGCCTTTGACGTCTCTTCCGTAATTTCCTTGGGATGATTACACTGAGTATTCACCCAGATGGGGACCCGGTGAAAGCCGCTCAGCACCTTCTTGAGGCCGTCTGTGATTCTATGTGGCAGAACAATAGGCGTTCTTGTGCCAAAACGGATCATCTCTATATGGGGAATCTCCCGCAGCTTTCGAACAAGATATTCAACCTTGTCGTCTGATAGGATGAAAGGGTCACCACCTGTAATAAGAATATCGCGAATCTCCTTGTGTTCCCTGATCCACTCCATGCCCTCTTCAACATCAAATCGAAGTTTAAGATCACGATCCACCACGAGTTCTTTACGAAAACAGTGACGACAGTAGTTTGCACAGACATCAGTAACTGTAAATGCAATGCGATCATGGTACTGTCTTGCAATACTGTCGGGTCTGACCTCATCAGTGTCACGGTTTTCTTTCCAGATCAGATAGTTGGGAATTCCATATCGATTCTCCGTTTCCTTCATAGAGGGAATCACCTGCCTGCGTATCGGGCAAGCAGGGTTATCAGGGTCCATCAAAGAAGCAAAGTAGGGAGTTGTCCCCCATTTGGTTTTGAGGGTATTTATGGCATTTTCTTCTTCCTGGGTGACATTGATGAACGCCTTCAGCCTCTCGAGCGTGTTGACGCTGTTTTGGAGTTGTTCAATCCACGCTTCCATTTAAATGTTCCTCCTTTTAAGGGCGAGACTTTTGAAAAATGCTCAATTTTGCCTGCCCAGTTAAATCTTTTAAAATTTTAACCAGGGTTCAAGTTCAAGGAAGGCGAAAATTTTAACCACCCCGTACGATCTTCCGGACCTACGGGGCAGGCACGAATACATTGAGTATTTTGAGGATAAGGCTAAAGCTTCACTTCGTGCAAAATGTTGAGCCTGACCCCAGAGAAATAAGCTTCGCATTTCACGGGGCAGGCACAGAAATTGGGCAAAAGGGGGCGTTTTGCAAAGGTCTCAGGGCTATATGCTCAGATATTTATTAAGTTCTCTGGGGGTAATATGTACTCTGTGATCCTCCCAGTCATTAATTTTAAGGGACATGTAGTTGTCGTAAATCTGCTCCCCCAAAACCTCTTTTAGAAATTTGCTCCTTTCTGCTTCAATCAGGGCTTCGTGCATGCTTTTGGGCAAAAACCGCCTGTCCCAGACGCGGTATTTGTATTTCTTTTTATATGTGCTCCCGATATCTGGCCGGCCGCAGTCGAAATCTTCTTTTATTCCTTGAAGTCCCATTGCAATTAACACCGCCATTTGAAGATACGGGTTGCCGGCCGGATCAGGGTTTCTCAGCTCGATTCTAGTACCATTGGGGTTATGAGTATACGGTACCCTGACCATTGAGCTTCTGTTTTTGAAACCCCAGCCTCTGACAATGGGCGCTTCCCTTTCCAGAATGTACGCCTTGTATGAATTGAAAGTTGAGGCCATGATGATAGAAGTTTCCCTGGCATATTTCAGAATACCACCGATAAATTTTTTACCGGTTTTGCTGATATTATATTCGTCATCTGCATCGTAGAACAGATTTTTTCCATCCAGATCCTGTATTGAAATGTGTATATGAAAAGCATTTCTGTTGAGATCGTCAAATGGCTTGGGCATGAAACTTGCGTGATAGCCGAACTCCTCTGCAACCTTTTGGGTTATGTAGTTAAAAAGTACTGTCCGGTCAGCGGCGGTCAAGGGATCCGCGCACTCCAGGTTAATTTCATGCTGTGAAGGAGTAACCTCATGATGCGCTTTCTCAAACCGTATTCCGCATGCTTTAAGTATTGAGATAATCCTGTTCCTTACAAGTTCCCCCTTGTCGTGGGGAGTGGATTGAAAATAACCGGCCTTGTCAGAATGCACTTTTTCACCGAATTCATCTTCGGCCAGTATAAAGAATTCATGTTCTGGCCCGACCTGAAACCTGAAACCATACTCTGTTTCTGCCTCCTTCAGGACATTTTCCAGCACAGCTCTGGGGTCGGCTTGTGCACGAGATCCCTGCTCATTGTAAACATGGCCTATAAAGAAACCAAGCTTTTCATCCGTAAATTCAACAATACGGAAACTCTTCGGATCGGGAAAAAGAAGCCTGTCACTGCTGTCAACCGTTGCATAGCCGGCAACGGCGCTTCCGTCAAAACCGATTCCATTTGCAATGATCGATTCAATGTTTTCGAAATTTATCGGCAGATTCATGATTCTTCCATTCAGATCGGTGAAAAAGAGCTTTGTGGAATCCGTATCCTTTAACGTTTGCTTGATCTCCTCAATTCTTGCCATTAATTATCTCCTCGTTTTGCCAGGTTTTTGTTAAAAGATTTGAAATTGCAGGCCCAACTTGAACTTGCTCGCCCATACCAACAGTTATTGTTAAATGCAATAAATATTTCTTTATTTTTAACTATTCAGCCAGACACAAAGGAAATAAAAATATATTTTTACACTCTTGACGATTTCGTAAAAAGTCAAAATTGCGACGGCAAAGTAAAAAGCTCCAAATTCAAGGCGCGCGAATTTTGTGTCATACCGCTAACGCGGTACCCGAAGGGTGCGTACTTAGCGTACGCCGCAATGACAACGAAATGAAGCGCAACGCAGTCCCGCTCAAGCGGGATTTACGA
>JAUVVL010000024.1 GCA_030604635.1 Desulfobacteraceae bacterium | reverse complement strand
TTAGGCACTTCGTTCGACCTGAGGCTCTCGACAGGTTAGGTCACTTGTAACTTTAGTCACTCTTATAACGACTTTAATCGACCTTTTATCAATATTATTTATGTCGGTTGCTTAATGTTCTCATTAGCAATTTAATTGGCTATTTACTCAAGCTGCTTTTGAATCTGAGGGCCCCTCTCTTGAAGCCTTTACCGCATTCTTAACGGCAAGATTCTTTAACTGAAAGAAAATATCCGTTACCTGGACGTTCTGAGGGCAGTGTTCCTGGCACTGATAACAGGTCACGCAATCCCAAAGCATCCTCGGGCCGGAGGCCATTTCTACCAGGCCCAAACCCAGACAGTTCATGACTTGATGGGGCAACAGGCCCAGAGTCTCCCGGGGATTCTCATAGCTGACTACAACGGGGCATACTGTGGTACAGTTCTGGCAGCCAAAGCAGTAAGAAAAGGTGCTGCTGCTTGGCAACTTGTTCAATTCGACGATTTCTCTGTCCTTAAAAGAAATCGGCGTGCTTGGATCCATCACCTGCTCAAACTTGCCGGCAACAACCCGGCTTGTCCCTTCCAGCGGCTTGACATAATCATCTTCGGAAATATTCTCTCGATTTAAGCCCCGGTAAAAGGAAAATGGAGAAAGGATCAACGGTTCCGGATATCCTCTTTGAACCAGATCCTCTCTTACGTTGAACCACAATTCCCTGAGATCGATCCCTGCCGGGCAGACCACGGTACATCGATCACAATTCGTGCATAGATATATCCCTTCCTGAATGGCAAGCAGCTCCTCCTGGCTGAGGTTTTTTCCGGAAGCCAGGGTTTTGAGAAAGGCCATCTTTTCCGAAGGTAGAATGTATTCATTGCCCAGGGCATCAAATGCCGTTGAAGAAGAACACCGCAGGCTACAGGTTCCGCAGCGCATGCAGGCATCCAGCTCCATTGCCTGCCGCGTTGCAATATTTGCCGGATCTGATTTTCCTTTTTCCATGACCGCATTGGCAAGCAGGCTTATGGGCGTGGAAAATATATGGAACATTTTACTGAAAGGCAGATAGGCCAAGCCGATAAAACAGGCCAAAAAATGGATATACCATAGAATGTTTGAGGCATCCGCCCGATCCAACGCTAAAGCGATGGGTTTCGATATCTTGGCAAACGCATAACCTGTAAAGGCCCATTGGGGTGCAGAATGGCAATCCATACAACTCTCCTCGTGGATTTCTTGTCCCTGAGACAAGGCGTCTTGATCAAAGGGAGCCTTTACATTCGGGGAGACCACACCAAAATCCTTAACCCAGTAGCTTTCAAGCGCCATTATTTCATCTGGATCATCCTCCGGGGTCAGGCCGGCCCAATCTTCCACCATGGTCTGAAATTCGGTGTGGGAAGTAATTTTTACCCCTTCCAGCATTATGCCCGAAATCATAATGACGGCCAGAATAATGATGGCATAGTGATCCATGGCTTTGGTTTTAAGACGGGGTACTTTCAAAATGAACCGTCGATAAATGGCAATACCGACTCCGATGATTACCATGAGACCAAACAGATCTCTCAAGAACATAAAAGGATTGACTGTCGAATAGTAATCGGTGAACAAAGGTTCGGATATGAAGTCCTCAAGGGCGTGCATCAAAAGAAGGAGCATAAAGCCGATATAGATTAGCATGTGCATGAACCAGCGGAGAAAATCCTCCTTGAGAATCCTTCTTTGCAGCACCACATCAAGGATAAGAACCTTGATAAGGGTCAGAATCTTTACACTGAAAATAACACCTAAAATCCCTTTGACCGCCGCAGATACCCTCTTTGATGTTGTGATATCTTTGGCTGAAATGCCGATTTTCCGTGAAAACCAGGTCGAAATCTTGTAGATCAGGCCGATGGTAAAAATAGCAAGAGAGGCATAAAGAAGCGCTGTAAAAACCATAAAAAACCTCCATGATTTAGCAAGAAGGAGAAAGGAGAAAGGAGAAAGCCGCTTGATTACTGATTCTGCGAATATCAGAGCAGCTTCACAAACAATTGGACTTTCTATACAGTACCAAGAGTTTTGTCAAGAGGTAGTTTTATTGAAGAAGAAACCAAATAGGCTAACAGATTCCATCGGCAAATCCTTGGAAGTTGATCGTTTCGTTTATCGCAAGGTCTCCGATGTTTCCTCCGGGAAAAAAATAAGATCCACCACATAAGTATCGGTTGAAAAGGCCAGTACCAGATCCTTGATTTCTTCGAGTCTTTGCTTTTTTTCAGATATTCTTTCATTCATTTACATTACCCTATCGTTTCTACAAAATACGTATCATCCCAGATTTCAGCATCCCCACTAAGCTTATCTTGTATAAGGGGGAATTTATTCAGTATGGCATTGTTGGAAAATCGCTTAATTCTGTGGACAATTTCCTCTATAGGAAGTTCCCCATCCGATTCCTCAAACTCAAGCTCATTGCAAAACCGACACTTCCTATGAAGACGTGACAACTATCCTGACACAGGGGGCTTTTGACTTGGTGCATTCTATGCACTTTGCCGGCAGTTCATTTGAAGAGGGCATCTGTTCCTTTTCAAGTCGATCCAATTATAAATTTTCTCTGTTATCTACATAACATATATTGTATCTACCCTATCCTGACGTTTTAGAAATTCAATTTGCTCATCTATTGTCGAAAACCTGGAAAGATCCAATTCCTCAAACTCATCGGGACTGGTATTCGTTTGTATCATAACATTTTGAACAATTTCCTCCAATTGTTCTTTTGAAATTTTGGGAACTCTGGTAATAGAGCTTTTTTGTGGGACACCACTTACGATCTTGAAATTATAGCTTACCATTTCCAACATGCCATTGATTTTTTCCTTGGTCAAAATGCGGTATTCAAAATGATAATGGCGCCCGGCCACGGGACGAAAATAATAGAATTTATACAGCCGTTCACCCCGCTTTATTCGCATCAAAAAGTGATCCTGTTCAGGGTGTGACTTGTTTGGCCTTACGTTTTTACGCCGCTTCTTCATGTCTATGAGCACCTTGGTCTCATCTTCATTCCACAAGAGTATGTTGAGGATCCAAATTCATTAAATTCCCGTTTGCAACTCCAGCCCTGCTACTTTTAAGGCAAATCTTTGCAAAGAGTTCGAACGTCTAATTTTTGTAAAATCTGCAATTTCTCTGGCAATCAAAAGTGCATGCCAATAATCCATATAGCAGCGACTGGTCCCAAGCTCCTGACTGAAATTCCTTGTAAATTTTGAGGGTCAACTGGTCAGCCATTGGCAGGCCAATTTGGGGATAGGTTAGATAAAACTGCCTGATAAGTTTTAGATTGGTAACAGACAGGCCTTTGAGCTTTTTCTTTTCAACCTTTCACCAATGTCTTGTATTTTTCCCAGAACATCGACCTCTTGATCATATTTTATATTCATGACCGCCTCCAGCATGTGTTTATTTTACTGGTTCCTTGAATTTTCATCCGGCGGTCGGATTCTTAAACGTCCCGGCTCCGCAGTTACAATGGCTCCGGCTTGCAGTTCATTTCCATATTTAGCAATTACACGCAGGCAGATCAGCCCTTGCTGTCTGACAGAGAGATTAACAAGGCGGACAATCCCTGAATGTTTTGTTTTGCTAACAATAGCCATTTCACCAAAATCCTTGTCCAGAGTCACAAGGACACGGCCTTCCCTGTGGGCGTATGCAAGGATTTCCTCATCACCAGGGTCTTTCTGCCAATCCCCTGCCCAAACTACATCATGGCCGGCGGCCTCAAGATCCTTTCGAGCGCCACCCCAAACACATGTATCTAAAAGGATTTTCATGCATAAGACTCCATAGGAAGTGTTTCAATCCGTTCATGACCGACCATTCTTCGTGCATATACCAGGCAGGCTTGAATATCTTCCTGTTCCAGCCATGGATATCCTTCAAGGATAATCTCCATGTTGTCACCGGCAGCCAGCATGCCGAGGACATGCTCCACAGCAAGCCGGCGCCCCCTTATAATTGGCTTGCCGTTGAAAATTTTCGGATTTACGGTTATCCGTTGTAAAAGCATATTCTCGTCCATTGGTTTACCTCCTGTATATTTTTGTTTGATAATTTGCGATTGATCGAATTGTTACGTTGGCTGTATAGTTTGGCAATCGCAGTTTCACGGGTTTAACTCTTTTCCCATCCGGTATTTGATGTCGTAATTGGGGAATCAAAAAACGCATATCTTTATTAAATACATTTCCAATACCTCACAGTTACTTTGATTTGTATCCGGCCTGATGTTCACGGAGTTCGATTTGATCAGCACGTATTCCAATAGGAATGTCTGTTAAATTCTTTTTTTGTCATCTTTCCTCCGCTTATGGTTTTTTTGCAAAACCAAGAAGCTTTTCGCATAATGTTTCCAAAATAGCTGATTGTTTTCCTTCAGATGATAGTTCTTCAAGCGTTGCCGCTATTAGCAGTCTGTTTTTGCGTCTCGCATTTTCAGTTCAATAATTATCACATTTTGAATAGTGAGGAAATTTTGTCGTTCACTATTCAAGTCACGACATCAATTTCTAATTCTATTTTGAGTGTTTTAAGAAGTCCATAAACAACTAAATAAGCTGTTTTGAAATATTTAATGGCTTCCCCAAGTTTACTATTCAATCAAAGCTTATGAACACGTAATATTTCATCAGAAACAGATGATTCAGCCAGGCTTATGAGATGTTTGTGATGGGTAAAAAAAACAACCTGAGTTTTTTTAGCCAGCTCGCCAAGGGCCGCAAAGGCTGCTGCAGACCTATCATCATCGAAATGCACCAGTACATCATCGACGATAAAGGGCATTGGACCGTTGGCTTTGACATACCTCGCCAAGCCCCCGAGTCTTAGTGCCAGGAATAACTGGTCCCGGCTTCCGTCACTCATCTCAGCAAGCGTCAGCATTTTTCCGTCCGGTCGTTCGGCCTTGATTACCGGATCGCCCCTGTCATCAAAATCGGCTCTGAGTCCCGCAAACGACTCCCGTGTCATTGTTTTAAAATAGTCACTGGCGATAGATAAGACAGGACTTTGATTGCTTTGGCGATAGCGCTCCATGGCTTTGGTCAATATGGCCGAGGCCAACCTGAGTTTGACATAGTATTCAACATCCGATTGAATCTTTCCGACAAGTCCTTCTGCTTCTTCGGCTATGGTTACGGCAAGTGATTCGCCACCAATCGACTGCAGCTCTTTAGTCGCCAGGGCGATTTCTTGCACAATGGATTTCTGATTATTGAGAGATTCTTGTTTTTCGGCCTCCAGGCGTTCCAGTTTGGCAATCAGCTCATCCGGGTCGTGAGCCTTGACCTGTTCAACAAATTCCTGCAAATCCTGCCCGGAAGCCAACTCGGCCAACCTTTCATTGACCGTGCCCAGTTCATCCACCAGTTTGATCCTGGCAGCGGCACGCTTTTCAATATCGGGAAGCTGATCGGGGCTATCTGCGCGGGCGTCTATACATAAAAGGCGAAGCGTTTCTTCAAGAGCGGCCAATTTTTCATTTTCTTTGGAAAGATCCGAACTCTTTTTACGCTTTTCTTCTTCCAGCAACCGGTACTCCTGGCGTCGCTCTTTATCACCCGTTAGCCTTGCATTCAGCTCGTTGGCCGCCGCTTCGGTCTCAAGATCTTTCAAATCAGGGGCCAGTTTTGCCAGGGCCTCAACCACTCGTTGGGCATAAGCCTCACGGTTGTTTTGCATGGCATCGATACGCTGCTGCTTATCTTTGGCTTTTTCCAACTCTGCAAAAACATCGTCAAGGGCCAGAACAAAATCGTTGACGTCTTCAGGACGGGCATCGGCAGAAAAGCCTAACTTGGAAATGGTCTGAGCCCAATCAGATGACCAGCTTTGAAGATTTTGCTCGACATCGTTTTTTCGCTGCCTGCCAGCATTGATATCTTCTTTTAGCGCTGTGATACGAAGTTCGAGATCCAGGCGATTCTGTCGCAATTGGTCGTTATGCTTAACGATGCGTTTGGCCAATTCAATGATAGCGGAATAACTTGCTTTTTCTGGAATATTGACAGCTATATGCTCAAGGGCTGTCGCAACATCAGATCTTATACGGTCAATGTCTTCTTGCAGTTGGACAGCAACCATTTGGCGCTCTCTCAAATCTGACGCTTTGCGCCTCAGCTCTCCTGCCTTGCCGGCCCATGCAGTCATCTCACGGGGCTTTAAGGGATCAATGCCGAGTGGCTTCCATAGTTCTACCCATTTAGTCCAAAGGGCCGCCCGGTCCTTGCCAAACACCTCTTGACGCGCTTTAATTGCTTTAAGGCTCTCTCTTTGATGCAGGATATCCGTCCTGAGTGCTTCGACGCGTGCTACCGCATCGGCATCGTCGCGCAGCACATCCGCTATATTATCCGCCCTGGCAACACTTTTCTCATATGCTCGGGCGAGATCGCTACTTTCAGGAAAGGCCGACATAAAATCTTGATCGGCATCGCCCCCTTCCAGCCATACCGTACGCACAGACCGCCAACCTCGGTCGCGCAGATTTCGATGCGACTTTAAATCATCAACAGACGGCAGATCGCGAGTCTTTGTCAGTTCGGAAAGAGCTTCTTCTTTCTCTTTCAGTAGTTCTTGAATCCGGGCACTTTCTTTTTCAGTATCGGCAAGCTTTTTGTCCGCTTCAGCCAGATCGGTTTCAAAGCTGCGCATGGTCTCTTCAGTAGGCAGGGCCAGTCGTTCCAGTTCCGAAATATTCCCGGCCCACAGACCCAGTGCTGCAAGATCGGCATCGGCCTGTTCTTTAGTCAGGGCCACCTGAACCCTGGCGTCGGCAAAGCGTTCTTCCAGCTTGCTGTATTCCGCAGCCCGTGTCAAACAATCGGCCAGCGCAGATGTGTCCTTGGGCTTTTCCAATTGATCGAGTTCGGCTTGTGCCTTTTTCAGATTAGCTTCGGCCAAACGCAGCGCTTTAAGAGCGCTATCTACAGATTCTTCCGATTTGGCCCCTTTGGCTCCTAATCTTTGTATCTTGCTCTTTTCAGGTTTGGATAGCCGCAGCATTTGGACGGAATCCAGAGTCAGACCGGGGCGTAGAAGGTCCAGGGCCTGCTGGGCTGTTTCGTTGTGCTGGTAAATCCTCGCCCTGTTGTCCTTGCTGTCCGCGGTGGCCTGGGCATGCACATGGGCTTCGTCTGCCAAGGCTTTGATTAATTTTTCATTGGCGATGATTTTTTCATCATATGTCAGCTTTTCCAGATTTCCATGGATATCAGCCAAATCCTGGGTTAAATTTTTTTCAGCCTGACGGGACTGCTTGATGGCCACCTGGGTTGCAACCCTGTGCTGTGAAAAATCATCCGGCAAATCCGGGACAACGCCAAGGTCGGCAAGATCTTTTTCTAATTGTTCCCGTGCAGCGACAAATTTTAAGGCATCGCGATAACGGGATAAAAGGCTGATTTTTAAACCCAGCGCTTCGACCTGTTCGACCCCTTCAACTTCGCGTTGTTGAAGATCATCAAGCTGTTTTTTCATCTTCTTCCATTGGCGGTGACCGGCCGAGGCATCTCGCTGCTCTTTGCGCAATTTGTTCAGTTGTGAAATTTCGGCATTGATGGCTGCTTTTTGCTTACGCGGGGTAAACAGATGGTTGTGCTTGGCCTCTAATTTGACCATCACCTGCTTTAAGGTGTTCAGCCCGGAGGTGGCTGCAAACAGGGCATGGCCCAGGTCTCCACCAGCAGCCAGCACGCTCTTGACACCCTGCCTGAGTGAATAATGAGAAATTCCGAAGGCATGCTCGAAGTTTTCCCGGCCCATTTTTCCCAAATGCAGATCAAGCTTTGTCTGTTCAAACGGCTCACCGGTATCATCGTTGATCAAGTCATTCTTGCGGCGCTTGTAGCGGCTAAGGTTCAACACCTCGCCGTCGAGAAAGTTTAAAGAGGCCCCGACAGCCAACTTGTTGTAATCGTGAAGCCAATCGTCTTCAACGATATGCCCGAAACCGTAAAACAGTCCGATCAGAGCCCGCAGGGCTGTGCTTTTGCCTGCTTCGTTGAGGCCGAAAACAACGTGTAAGCCAAAGTCATTGCTTGAAAAGTCGAGAACTTTATCCGTGAACGGACCATACGCGAGCAGCTTGAATGCGTTGATTTTCATCATTAACCTCCCAGGCCTTCTTCGTCTTCCAGCATGGTCAACAAAATGTCCCCTACATCAGAAAACAGATCAACGGTCTCATTTTCTTTTAATTCAACGCCGCTTCCGGACAGTTTGGATTTCAGAGCGGTCAGATCCAGCCCAAGTTCCTCGAAAGCCTGCGGATTTCCGGCGAGCTCCTTCAAATACCGTAACAACTCACCTTGAGGAGTATCACTTTCGGCGATACCATCAAAATCGATTGTCGGTCTGGTCTGTAACTGAACCTTCTCAATCCACACCATACCCTGTGACACTTCGGATGCAACCGCCCGAACGTTGGCAGCAACGGCTTCAGGATCTGAAGAAAGCCGCCCATGTGCCGGACAGCGGCCTGTTAAGACAGCTCGAACACAGGCGTTTAGGCCTTCAAGATCAGACATCTTCCGGCTTAATGCCTCTCCAAAAGCAACAGCTGCCTGCTCAATATTTTGTGCGCTGCCGATATCTGCTGTGACCTCTACCCAGCGAAGCACATTTAGAGGTACAAACTCTGTACGAATTTCAGCTTCTTCAACTTCTACCAAAACGCAGCCTTTGTTGCCGTGTTCTCTAATATGTCGCCCTTGTGTGCAGCCGGCATAAACAATGTGCGGTTGTTCCCGAAGCACACCATACTTGTGTACATGACCGAGAGCCCAGTAGTCGTAGTCCTTTGCTGCAAGCTCGTCCAATGTACATGGGGCATACGGCAGGTGGCCTTCGACTCCTGATATCAAACAATGCAGAATGCCGATGTTGAACATATCGGGCACCGGATTCGGATAAGCAACTGCCAGATTATCGTATACATCCCGATTTGCATAGCTCTGGCCGTGGATGGCAACGCCCAGATCCTCAAGCTGCCAGGTCTCAGGCTTGCGAGCACTGAAAATTTTAACGTTTTCCGGCATAACCAAGGTCTTGGTCATGGTGTTGGCAGCATCATGATTGCCGCGTATTACAGCTACACGGATTCCAGCTTCTCCAAGATTACGCATCTGATTGGCAAAGTACAGTCCTGTGTTAAAGTCCTGCCAGTCACCGTCGTAGAGGTCGCCAGCGATGAGCACAAAGTGTACCTTTTCTTCTAAAGCAAAATTGACCAGGTTATCTAAAGCCTGCCGAGTGGCCCCCCTGATTTCTTCAATAGGGGGTGCCCCCTCATATGGCAACAAACCCCGCAGGGGTGAATCAAGGTGAATATCGGCTGCATGTAAGAAGGTCAGCATAAAACCTCCAGCAATTTAATATGTCCAAAAATGATTATTGCTTTTATCCCTCAGTTTTTTAAGCTATTTTTGTGCCCTGCCACGAAAACATTATCTATTTATTTATTGACGTTATATACTGAATTAATGAATTACCCCGCAGCAAGCTACGGGGTATCTAACTAAAGGAATACCACGTTTTAGCGCTGCAAGCAGCGGGGAATTAAACCCTAAAAGAGAATTAAAGAAAAACCTAAAAGAGTCCCGGATTCTTGGATTCATAAAAAGATTCGCGCAACGGCTTTTCTATAAATTCGGACAACAGCAATCCCCGAAAAAGCGTTCCCGGCCGCCGGGCAAACCACTTGTGCACCGCAATAATCGGTCGGTAATTCTGCTGAATCTGCTTTTCCCGAATGGACAATTTTACATTATCCTTTTTTAGCGAAACCAAGCAGCTTTTCGCATAATTTATCCAAAACAGCTGATTGCCTTCCTTCAGATGTTAGTTCTTCAAGTGTTGCGGCTATTAGCAGTCTGTTTTTGCGTCTCACATATTCAGTAAATCCCATTTTGTTTCTGGTATTGTTTTCAGCTTTTTCCCATACATCCCCACCAAAGTCTTCCATGACAACGTCGGCTATTTTTGTTTTCCACATTACCCCTTGTGAATGCCATAAATTGTCGGAAGGCAAGGGATCAAAACCATTTAGGCCACAAAGGCGTAGTATACAAGAATTGTCACGTGTATTATTCTTAATGTCATTTTCTTTTTTTTGATTTGCATCGGAATCAAATACAACAAATGCTGGGATATGGAGTTCTTTGCAAATAGCAAGTGCTCTGCTAAGTGATGTTTTACCGTCTCCAATCACAAAATGACATCCGAATTCTCTAAACTGCGGCCACTTGCCTGATAATTGAAGATGTGTTGAGATGAAAGCTATATCTTCGATACCTTCTACAAGGATTGCAATACGTGTAAAATACAATTCATTTTGGGATGGCTGCATTATTTGGGCTATTTTGGCCATTAATGACGTGGGTGAAGATAGCGATTCACCCATTGCATTTGCCAATCTTTCTTCTACTTGCTCATATGTTGTACTATAAACAACAGAACATTTATTATTTATTTCCTTTTTGAAAGCTCTTATATTTTCAAAACCTTTTGACGATATAAAATATGGACTATGCGTACTTAAAATTATTTGGGTGTTTTTTTCTGGGCCTGTAGCTAAATCTTCTAAAAGACTTGCCATGTGCTGTGCCTGAGGAGGATGCTGATAAAGCTCGGGTTCTTCAAAGCCAAGAATGAGCTTAGGGCTTTCCCCTTTTGCGCCCACTGCTAACTCTTGAAGGATAGAAACAATAAATGCTCTCTGCATTCCATGGCCTAATCGGGCAATTTCCCCGATAAAATCATCTTCACCTATTGCTGCACGTGCGATTGGCTCATTAATAACAAGAGATTTATTCGAATCATAGTGCCAATTAAGTGAAACAGTTGCAGAAGGATTTGCCCAATCACGTAGTCGATTTTGGATGGAGTTTTGCAAGTTCGATAGCGCATCTTCTTGTTTTTTAACTATTTCTTTATATCCTTTTTCCAACTTTTTTCTTAAATCGTCAATCGGTTCTTCAAAATTTACTTTTGTTCGGATTGTCCTCTCAAGAAGCTGTCCTAATGCCGTTTTGCTGCTTTCCTCTTGTTCGGAAGATGCATCTTTAACTGCAGGAATGTAGACCCATTGTATATATTTTTTGAGCAGATTTGTTCCTTTTGTCCACCCGTAAAACTGAGCGCTATCATCAAGCAATTCACAATCGTCAGGATTATTTTCCTCGTAAGAGCGCAATGTATCGATCATTGCTTGTTTTGTACCCGGTGCCGGCAGATCAGAATAATCAAGCTTTAGGTTATTGTATATTTTTTTAAGTTCATCCACTTTGGCTTTATTATCTTCAGCTTCGAAAAATGGTGCAAATTTCTTTATTACGAGGCGGGCTCCATACTGCTTGACTTCTGCACTCTCGTTTTCATTGTCCCAGACAGCCTTTGCAAACATTGCAAGTTCCCCCTGGCGAAAATAGTGTTTGAAATCTTTTTTTGCTTCTTCTGAAAGATCAACAAAGGTTAATGTGATTTTCACAGGATTGCTCGTACTTTTATGATGAAAATCTTCTTCACTCAAAGTAAGAACATTTGTTGCAGTTGAAGCATTATTGCGGAAAAATACATTCAGCGCTGTCAAAACAGCAGATTTGCCGGTACCATTAGCGCCCACAAGACAGGTGTAATCATCAAAATATATGGTTTCATCTTTAAAGGAACGAAAATTCTCAATTCTGAGTTTTGATAATTTCATATCAATCAACCTCAACAAGTCATTTCATTTCATTTCATTTTTCCCCTGGCAATGTCACGATAAACATTTAACGCTGTCACCCGGAACGGGTCCGGGCAGTTTGTTTCTTTCAAAACCAGCGAGTATTCCTCTTCTGTCAAATTATAAAGATGGGCAACCCGGCCGTCAATTTCGGCTTCGAGGTGAGTTGTATCAGCTGTATGGCTTATTTTTTTAGCTTTTAGAATTTTATCGACAAATATAATAAGAGAATGTTGAATCCGATCGTTTACTTTTTTTATTGGAATATTAAGTAAGGGTTCTTTGTCAATTTGAAAATTGTTTCCTTGCATTTTCCCTTTATTTTTAAGCCAAAATTTTATTGGCATTGAATTTAATAACGCGGTTAAATATTTCATATTTAGGCGTTCAGGCTGAATAATATAGAAAGTTGCTGAAACATAGCAATCAAAATCCGTATAAGTAAAAGTAGGTTCAATGCATTTGCGAACAGCAATTATCTTTTCCCCTATAAAAAATTTTTCATCTCTACTCCTGTGCAAACCATATGGCTTATTAACAGAAGTTATTACTACTTGGAACTTATCTAAGTGTTTTTTTATGTTTGGATATGGTTTTATTCTTTCAGGCTTTTTAAATGTTGAATCTGTATAAATGATCCACTTATTGTTCTTATTATTCCCGTAGTACTTAAAAAGTTCTTTGGTAGTATAATAGGGCTTAATGAGTTCTAATTCTTTTTTTGTTAAATTTAATTCTTCTTTTTCCTTGGTGCTTAACCCAAAAATTCCATCACCGATTTCGAAATTATCACCTAGTTTTTTCTGAATAGTTTTATTTACATAATCATAGTGAGGATGTATCCCATTCGCTACTTCATTTTCAACCAAATAAAATTTTCCTTCTTTAGTAAGTTTTATCAGCACATTTTCAATTTCAGCTCTTGCAAAAGTAAGTATATTATCTACTAAATCAGATTTAACAATGATAGGCTTTAAGTATTCTGCGTTTGGGTTTTCTCTTAGCTCAATCAAATCCAATACATCATTAAAGGTTCTATTGGCACCATTCAATCTTCTATAATCAAAATTATAGCTATCACTTCTCGAATCATTACGAAAAATCATTATCATTGTTTGAATGTCGGAATGTTCAAAAATCATGTAGCTTCCAAAGTCTAATAAGTTCAAAATTGTGGCGTCTTTAATGATTTTATTTCGCATTTTGGAAGCACCATAATTTGTAACCCAGTTGTTAGTAGCGATAAATGTCAACACCCCTTTTTCTTTTTTTAATAAATCCAAATTATGGCATGCAAAAAGATACCATAAATCCATTTTCCCCTGGTAATAAGGCGAACTTCTAATACCATCAAAGGCATCCCTAAATGTATATTCTTTAATATACGGCGGATTTCCAATAACTACGTCAAATCCATCCTTCACCCCGAACATCCACTCCCTATCAAAAAAACCAGCAGATGCATTTTGATCATAGGGATCCCATTGGGCTAATTGCTCAGCTACTCCTGTCCCAAAATCTCCACTTACTATTAATAACTGAGCGAGTTCCGCTCTGAGTTGTGCATCCTTTTCACGGTATTTTGCCTTTGTATTCGGAGTTCTGGCAGAAAAGTGACGTTGCCTCACATTTGCCAGTTCCTTTTCTTTTTCCTTGATTTTAAGCTCGAATAAATTCCCTAAACCTTTTTCAATCCCCATCAGCGTATTGGCCGCAACAAATTTGGTCTCAAGATTCGGCAAGGGTATAATCCCCAGGTTTTCCTTATTTTCATCGACTATTTGATCAACGATTAGAGAAATAAAAAAACGGAGTTTGGCAATCTGTACGGCAATGGGCTGGATATCCACACCGAATATGCAGTTTTCGATCAGATAGAGTTTGCGGCCGAAATCCAGCTCATTAGTATCAAAAGCATCGTTAATGGTTGCCAGTCGTTCTTCCAGTTCATCCAATGCTTTTTGACGTGCCCTGTCATCTTTGATCTTTTCAGCATAAGAGATATCTTTTTTGATTCCCCTGGTCTGGTTCTCGACCTGTCTCTGCTTCCACTGCCTGTTTTGAGGATCGAGCCTGGAAAGAATATGCACCATTTTATGTAAGATGCCCATGGGAAAGGCGCCGGAACCGCAGGCCGGGTCCAGAATTTTGGATTTGTCCAGGGCATTGATAATAGCTTTTACTTCTTTTTTTGAAAAGAGATGATCTTCCATGGAATATGAAAGCAGGTGGTGGAGTTTGTCGTTGATCTCCTTTTTTACATTAGCGGGTATTTTTGATTCGGAAGGCGCGATTTTGGTTTGTATTGGTTTTTGTTTGCCAAACATGATTTTTTGAAAAGGCGGGGTTTCTGTAATGAAACCGGATTCCTTCTCATACAGCTCGATTAATTTGCCTTCAAGGTAGGCGATAAGGGATTCATCCACCATGTAGTTAACGATTTCCCTGGGCGTGTAGAAAGACCCGGTTTGCTTGCGCGCCGTGGTGCGTGTTTCCGGGTTGTAGCTGGCCAGCAGGTTTTCAAACACCTTGCCTAATAGTTCCGGATCGAGTGCGATTTCTTCTTCTATGGGCGTATTTTCTGCAATGGTGAATTTATAGGAATTTAAAATATGGATAATCCCTCTGACCGTTTCATTTTTACGCTTTTTGCTTCCGTAAACATCGCTTAAATCGATCTGGTCCTCAGCCCCGAAAAATAGAAAATCCGGCACCTTCAATCGCTTTTCATGCACAGGCCTGTTGGAAAAACAATCTATCCTGATTTCATTTGGCTGAGCTATATTTTTATCCAGGTTTTCAAACAGCCCACCATTTAAAAACGGGATAGTTTCAAACAGTTTTAATGCTTTGTTCTTGTTTTTAAAAAATCTTTCGTACCTGTAAAATTCCTGAATACCATACTGGCGATTGACAAATTTGCGACTTTTAGGATCATCCTTTTTCATTTTGGTATTTAACGTCGCAAAAAACAGATTTTGCAGAATCGCCTTGTAATAGGTGCTGTCATGATAGTCTTTGTAATTCAGATGTTCATCAAGCTCATCTTTGTCAAAGAGCACATCCGGGACCAGGTTCTTTTCCTTTAAAAACCAGACAAACATCAAACGGGTTATCAGACGGATGACACTGGTAGCATTTCTGACTTCCCTGTCTTTTTCAGCATCATCCGGAAACTCGACGTGCTTTAGGGCCCAAAAATACCAATTGGATAAATCCTGGTAAAAACGCTTGCTCAGCAAGGCAACACTGAAGACTTCCTGCCAGTAGTTATACAGGTCGTCAAAAGTGGTAACCGCCTTTTTACCGGTAGTGGGAATGGCCAGATTTTGAAGAATCTTTAAATGGCCGGTATGGGTATTTAAAGTGTCAATATCCTTGAGCAAGGAAACTTTGCCGGCTTTTTCGCCTTCGCGCCATTTTTGTTTGTAAGGGGTTCTTTCGCAGTTAGAAAATGAAATGTATAGGCCGTATTTGAATACGATGACAACCGGGGTATAATTAAACTCCCGGTTAAAGGCTCGCGTTATTTCCGCCATCTGGCCGCGGGTCGGAAGCTTTCCGTCTTGCCTGTCAATGGTGACGCCGAATATCAAGAGCCCATCGTAGTCCTCTTTTTTCAGTTGGTTATTATCAATTATTGAGGGCTGGTTGTTAAAGGCCCTGTCATCCACCATTCCTAAAAAATAAACATCGTCGATCAACTGGTGGGCAGGATTGTTCGGCTTATAGGTGTTAGAAATGATTTCCTTGGCCGAAGCAGGCTGCTCGGTTATATAATGAATGGGGATATTCAGGTCTTCAAAAAACTTCTTTACAGAAAGATAAAAATCCTGATCAATAAAATATTGTAGATTCATCTTATCTCCCAAACATTAACTTACCAGAAACCAGACGATTAAATCAAAATTATCGCTTTGAAATTTATCCTCAATTGTAATGTTTTCCTTGAGTCTCTTTACGGCGGAAATGTCACCGGCTTTTAATTTGTTCAGCACGTCTTTGGCGGATTTGCCCATTTTTGTTTTCGTGTTGCCTTCTTCGTCTTCGACTTCTTCAACCGCCCGCTTTTTTAGCCAGGATTGCATAGAATCCGCCAGAGACTTAATGGCCTCTTCTTCACCTCTGTCAACTTCCGACGGCACAAAACGAATTTTATCTTTGTGTTTGGCCAGGGCATCGAGCACTTCTTTCTGGTTCAGCAAAACGCTGTTGCCCTGTTTATCGATATAAATCAAATCGTGGGAGCTGTATGAAAAATCCGTAACGCCGGAAGGCCTGGATGGGTATCCCAGCAAGGCAATGATCCCGTCTTCGGGGCAAATTTCAATTTCCTTCTCAAATCCTGTGTACACGCCTTTGGGCATTTTATCGTATTTGTCTTTTGCAAGATTCAGCTCTGCATTCAAGTCCTGCCTAAACGATTCCAGAGAAAGATCTTCAAAACCCAGGCCCTGGTCGCTGATTTCAATATCATCCCAGGATGTCTGCATCTGCTTTAACATTCTGGCCTTTTGGGACTGCTCCAGCTTGTCGTCTTCAATGCGCTCCTTTAAGTCGGCGGTGAAATGCTTGTCTATTTCCGAGCCGGCCAGTTTCATCACCGTCATGCGGCTTTCAATACGGCCCTGTAAATTCAGATAACTGTTAATATTATCCGAAGGCCAGAAATTGACGCCATATATGGTGTCATTAATAGAAGCCAGGCGGTCGATGCGGCCCATTCTTTGAATAACCCTGACAGGATTCCAGTGGATATCGTAGTTGATGACATAATCACAATCCTGCAAGTTTTGGCCCTCGCTCAAGCAGTCCGTTGAAATCAATATATCAATCGGGTTGTTCAGTTGTTTTGCGATATGCGGATAAGACTCGCAAACCCATTCCTTCCATTTTTCATACCTTTCAAAAGATGATAGGTTATTCGGGGCGTTAAACGCCTTCCATTCCTTTTCCATATATAGCTTGGTATAAGGCCCAAAACGCTCCAGAATAAGTTCGAATTTTAAATGGCTGCGTTCCGAGTCATCGGTTTTCGATTCATCACCGCTAACAACAGCCAGCCTTTTGAACCCTCTCGCTTTAAGCTGCTCAAACAGATAAAAGGCCGTATCTTTAAAAACAGTAAAAATGATGACTTTCTGATTGTTATTGTTGTTTCCGCTTTTCCGCTTTTCATTTATTTTTGAAATCAATACTTCCAGTTTGTCATCTTTACTCTTATGGTTGTTTTTCTTTTTAAGCTCCTTGTTTATGGTTTCTCTAAAGCGGTAAACGTTGGAACAAAGACTGTCGAGGCTGGCAATATCTTTTTTAAGATCCTGTTTATATGCTTCAAGGTTACCGGCGCGGTCGATTTCGGACAGTTTGACCTTGCGCTTTTTTCCTAACGTGAACTCATCTAAATCCGTTTCCTCGTCCATTTCAAAAAGTTCGTTTTGAGAGCTGTCATCGATCGTATCATCTTCCTTCAATTCCTGGTATTTGTTGATTCTGCTCAAGGCGTTTTCATGATGCGCCAAAATTTTTTCAATTGTTGACAAAAAAGAAAACCAGGATGATTCAAGCCGCTTGACCATCAGGATGTACATCATCTTTACCAGAAAACGGTCCCTTTGTTTTTCATCCCTCAGCAGATCAACATCTTCTTCCTGTTCCACGTAGAATGACGGCTGATACCCGGAGAGCATGGGAGGAAAACTGTCAAACATTTCCTCGAATGTATCAAAATTTCCGATCTGTTTTGGCGTTACAAAAATATTGTCAGGCTTTGTTCGTTCAGGAAATACCAGATGATCCGCCTGTCCCTTGATCATCTTCCTGGTTCTTGCAACGGTTAGGGAGTCTGTAAGTTTGAAAAAGTTTGGGGGCAGCTTTTTGATAAAGTCGCCGATGGTTCTTTTGTCTTCATTTAGCCATTCATTAAATGCTTTTTTGGCACTCCGGAAAGTATAATCGATGTTGCGTATGCCCAAAGTATCGTAAAATCCTTTTGAATCATTTTTTACCATGAGTTTGAACTGGTTTCTGATATCTATCAGGGAATTGTTAATCGGGGTGGCGGAAAGCATTAATACTTTAATATTTTCATTTTTTTTCAGCAGAGTGTCTACCAGATAATTATATCGATTTGATTTGGCGTTTCTCAAATTATGGCTTTCGTCAATAACCAGTAATTTCGGCCGGTCGCTCTGGAAATATTCCTTTATTTTCAGGGCATCTTGGTGACGTTCCAGGCGGTTATCTTGCAGGTCCGTATGAAAACGGATGGTATAGTTGAATTGATCGTCTTCGAAAAGGGAGTTTTGCTTGACAAGAAACTTTCTCCAGTTTTGTTCCAGTTTTTTGGGGCACAGTAGAATGATCTCGGCACCCTCAAGCTGGAAAAATTTCATTACTGCCAATGCGCACCAGGTTTTACCAAGGCCGACAGCATCAGCAATAATGGCGCCATTATATTTTTGAAGCATTTTAATTAAGCTTAAAACTCCTTTTTGCTGAAATTCATACAGGGCATTGTAAACAACCGTGTTTTCAAGCCGGCCGATTTGGCGGTTAAAATTGGGATCTTCCTTATCAGAAACGATCTGTTCCCCAAAAAGCTCAAAAAGCACCTTATAGTATAATTCCTGCGGTGTGTACTGAATAAATATGGTTTCAATCTCTTTAATCAAGTATTCTTTAAAATCTATTTTTTTCCCGTCAACGGTTTTTTTGTCATGAGCCCTGTCACTTGACCATAAATTCTCGAACCATTCTTTAAGCTCATTATAATCAGATTGAGTCCCTTGTCCTATTATGTTTAATTCAACATTATTTGTACTTTTAAATCCGATTCCCGCTTCAGTCAGATTTGAGCTGCCCATAATATAATAATGTTCAGGGGCTTCTTTGGATGCACTTTCAAAAATATAGGCCTTGGCATGACAAAAATTGGGTTCAAGTGTTTTTACACCGACCTTTTTCTGTTTTAAAAAAGATACAGCTTCTTTAGCAAGCGAGCTTAATTTTAACGCAGCTTCAATTGTTATATTATCGTTTAATAAATCGATGGTGCGGACTTTAATATTCTCAGTATGAACGATATCGCCAAGCACAAAATTAAACGCTTTAATTTTTTCATTAATTTTATCGGATAGATATGCAAGCGCACCAATTGTAAAGTATCCGGTTACCAGACTAAGTTTTCCCTCTTTAGTATATTTGGCAATCCACTCATGAACTTTAAGATTTGTATTTTTATTATCTAAAATCATTTTTTTCTCACATAATAATTGTCATTTTCCGTTGACTCTGTCTTTGGCTATGCAAAATATCTTATCATCTTTCTCCTGTTCATGGAACTTAATTTGATCGGCAGGCACAGACGTTTAAAATATTTTCATAATTCGTTCGTTAGTAAGGCATGTGGTTCATGAGAAATTCGGGCTAAAACAGAGACCAAGCAAGCGTTATAACACCAGCCAGAACAAAGTGGGTTTCAACCAGAAACTCAAGTCTGAACCCGGGGAGCATATAGCTCCGTTCGTGGGCTGAAAGAGCAACAAATAAGAAGATAGGGCAGATTGTAAGGGCAAAACCAAGACTTGAAATAAGATGAAATGAACTGGATAAAAGCAAAATGCCGAGATTGATAATAAGTATCGATTTCAAAAGGCGCAGAGCCCGCTCTTCTCCAAGCAGTATCGGAATCGTCTCCTTCCCAACAATGCGGTCCCCCTGCATGTCGAGAATGTCGAAAAACGCGGATCTCACAAAGACAAAGCTTAGTGACCACGAAAGTACCAATGCAGTACTCAGGGGGATACTCTTCGACACAGACAAAGAGGGCAATACCGAGGTAACTATTCCCCATGCCATTGCAATCAGAACGGTCTTTGAGCCCGGCATATCCCTTATTCTCCTGTACCTGAGGCGGGCAAATCGTTTCGGAACAAGTGTCAAATTGTAAGAAAGACCCATGATGCTCATGGCAAAAAGAATCAAAAAAGGAACCAGTCCTATAGTATAGGCAGTCATCAGCCCCGCGCCGCCGGCAATGAAAGCTAGAAGCGCAAGCAGTACCTTATTTTTGTTATAAAAAGAGGCCCGGTCAGGATCATTGTATCGGTCTGCCTTTGTGCCTGTCAGGTTGTTGAAGATATGCATGGACTGGACATAAAGCATGGATATGAGCACATGTGGAAAGTAGTCCGTAATTCCCAGAAGTTTTGTACATGCATAGCACAGGCAACCGGCCCCGATGGAAACATAAATGTTTGTGAGAAGGAATGCGCGCTGGATGGTGAAAATGAACCTGTACCAGCTTTGTCTCTTTGTAAAATGCAAGGTCTCAAGGGTTCTGTAAATTCTTTTTGTTATCCAGTTTGGGGTGGAAGCGCCTGCGGTTATTCCGATGTATCGGGCTGAAGAAAGCGCTTTTAAATCGAGTTCCGATTCTGCTTCAATGTGATACGTCGGTTTTCCGGCCTGTCTTGCAATTTCGGCAAGCCGCTGCGTATTTCCGCTGTTTTGGCCACCAACGACAATTAAAGCATCCACTGAATCTGCCATGCTATGGACTTCAGCCTGCCGCTTGGCCGTGGAATCACAAATTGTGTCAAAGATCTTGTAGTGGGGGAATTTTCTGCCTGCCCAGTTTTTTACTTTTTCAAAAAAAAGCGTGTTCTGGGTAGTCTGGGCAACAATAATAGCCCTGTCAAAGGCTGGGAGGAAATCAAGGTCAATAAGATTATCAACGACATACCCTTTTTCTCCTGCATAACCCAGCAGGCCGGCAACTTCCGGGTGATCTTTGTCTCCGATGATGATGGACGCATAACCTTGTTCTGCGTGTTTATGGATGATGGTCTGGACTTTGATAACACGCGGACATGTGGCATCGATAATCTTGAAACCAGCCTTTTCAAGATTATCCCTGGCATTGGGAGGAACGCCGTGGGCCCTGATCAGGATCGTACCGGATCCGTGATCCGGAATCTCGTTTATGACAGATATTCCTTTTTGTTCCAGAAGGTTCAGGACCTGGGGATTGTGTATAAGGGGCCCATAAGTGCTTATAGGATTTTCGTGTTTATTCGGCGCATCCAGGACCATTTCAACAGCCCTGCGTACGCCCATACAGAAACCGGCGGTCTTAGCAATTAATATTTTCATCTAATCCGGGCAGGTTTTTAAGAAATAATTGTAACATCTTAGCCCTTTGGAAAAAATTATCGCATTCAGATAATTCCCGCCGAAGGCGGGACTAAACTCGTGCATACGATATAAGCTGTTACGCCGGTTCTTTCAGAAAGATATTGTGGTCTACAAGAGCCAGTGAATGGATGCGGGCCTTAATGAATTTCTGATCTCCGAATATGCTGATCAGTCTGAGGCCGTCATCCTCGGGTTCAACCGTATCAACAGCCTCCATAATCAGCTTTTTCTCATCTCCCTCAATCAGGTATGCATTTGCTTCACACATGGTATTCTTTCCTTGTTAGGATTCATGGCTTCGTAAAAAGTCCAACTTCTGCGTTGCGCTTCATTTCGTTGTCATTGCGGCGTACGCTAAGTACGCACCCTTCGGGTTCCGCGTTAGCGGATGACACGAAATTCGCACGCCTTGAATTTGGAGCTTTTTACTTTGCCATCGCAATTTTGACTTTTTACGAGTTTGTTAGGATTCATCGTAAAAGTCTTTCAAATTTTCCTGTATAAGTGCCTCAATAAGATGGGGAAGCGGAATTGGAGTTATTCCCACGATTTCGACATTTTCCTGTGAAAGGGGTATGAGCAATTTTTTTGCCGGGCTGGCGGACACGGCCTCTGCCACCCTCGGTGTTACTTCTCCCATCATGGAATGAGCCATGATAATACCGATTGTTCCGATGATAATATCGGCCCTTCCGACGGTCTGAACAATTGCATTTTCTCCGGAGGCGCCACGATTGGCTTTGGCCTTTAGCATCTGGGCTGTTGCAATTGCATTAGTGCCCAGAGCGATAATTTCAACGGTTTCTCCAAACAGATATTTGAGTTTTTTGATGACCGTGCTGCCAATACCGCCACCCTGTCCGTCTATTACGCATATTCGCTTCAGGGCTGATTTATTGTCTATTTTTTTCATGAGAAATTTGATGCCCATGTAAAAAGTCCTTTTTACATGGATTAAGGAATTTAGGGATTAAGGAATTGCGAATTATTTAAAGACATTATGAATGCGTAAAATTGAATAATTCAGCAAGTTTTGACTTTTTACG
>JAUVVL010000353.1 GCA_030604635.1 Desulfobacteraceae bacterium | reverse complement strand
GCACAAACTCAAGGCTTTTCTGTGTGCTGCTTTTTCATAACGCTCACTAATACACTCAAACAGTGACACTTCCTACGTCTGATCACCATCGAGGCTCACTGATGCTTTTCCCGAAATGTGACAAAGTGGAACTATATATCACACAACATCCTGAAAAGGCAAATGTTACGTTGATGTTTACTTATTTATAAGCAACTGATATAAATAAGCAGAAGTTACCTGAAGGTATCAGTAAAATCATCAACAGTAATAATATAAATTCACCTGGCAGAAACGAAAAACAGAATATGGCCCTTCTGGTAAATGAAATATTCCACAGCATCCAGGGTGAATCAACATATAGCGGCCGCCCCTGCATTTTTGTGAGACTTACAGGATGCAACTTAAGATGCTCATACTGCGACACCCGCTATGCTTATGAAGAAGGGGTGAAGATGGAAATCTCGGAAATCATTAACCGGGTTGCCGGCTATGAGTGCCCGTTGATTGAAATAACCGGTGGAGAGCCCTTGCTTCAGAGCGAAACACCCCTTTTAATTTACAGGCTCCTTGAAAATGGATATGAAGTTATGATGGAAACAAACGGAAGCCTTGACATCAGCAGTGTTGACGGACGGTGTATAAAAATTGTCGACATCAAATGCCCCACAAGCAGCGAATCTGATAAGAATGATCTGGAAAATCTAAAAAGGCTCAATCCCAAAGACCAGGTCAAATTTGTAATAGGGAGCCGCAAAGATTATGAGTATGCCAAGGAAATAACCGAGTTAATACACCCTGGATTTTCCATGGACCAGATTCTCTTTTCTCCGGTGTCAGGGGAAATGGCGCCCGCCAAACTTGCAGAATGGATACTTGAAGATAGTCTTAACGTCAGGCTTCATCTCCAACTGCATAATATCATATGGCCGGGCAAGGAGAAAGGAGTATAAATTTAGTTTATTTCGACCTTGAAAACCTGGTCCTTTGGGCCAGGTCAGAGATAAATTGCTCTGCCGAAATAAGTAGATAATAAATTCGAAGCATGAAATCCGAAATCCGAAACAATATCAAATGACCGAAATTCTAATGTCATAAACATTAATGCATTCTATCAATATTTATAATGGTCAAAAGCCTCTATGTTTTGAACATTTGGAAATTTGATATTCGGATTTGTTTCGAATTTCGATATTCGAATTTCGGATTTAAAATTATTGATAGTAACCCCCTTTCAGGGGCAAACCAAAGCCTGGTCCTATGGGCCAGGATTCTTTATATATGAACGCAACAAAAAAAGCCGTTGTACTTTCAAGCGGAGGAATCGATTCCACCACCATCATGGCCATGGCAAAGCACGAAGGTTTTGAAATCTATAGTTTAAGTTTTTTCTACGGGCAGCGCCACGCCTTTGAACTCAAAGCCGCCAAAAAGGTGGCGGATACCCTTGGTGTCGCAGAGCATCTTGTAATAAATATAGATTTAAAGAAAATAGGCGGTTCATCTCTTACAGATGATATCGACGTGCCAAAAGCCAGAAATGAAGAGATCATGACCCAAGAGATCCCCGTTACGTATGTTCCGGCAAGAAACACCATCTTCCTTTCCTATGCCCTGGCATGGGCTGAGATTCTCGAATCATCCGACATTTTTATCGGTGTTAACGCCATTGACTACAGCGGGTACCCTGATTGCAGACCCGAATTCATCGAAGCCTTTGAAAATATGGCAAATCTTGCCACAAAGGCAGGTGTGGAAGGTATTACAAAAATCAAGATAAGAACGCCGCTTATCCATCTGACAAAAGCACAGATCATCAAAAAAGGCGTTGAGCTGGGGATCGATTACGCTTTGACCCATAGCTGTTATGATCCTTCTTCGCAGGGTCTGGCATGCGGTCAATGCGACAGCTGTATATTAAGAAAAAAAGGTTTTAAAGAAGCAGGTATAGCGGATCCTACAAAATATAATTAACCCACAACCTGCCCTCCCCCTTCATGGCAGAGAGTTTGGTGGAGGTGAAAAAGGATTAATATCATGTCTGAAAAAGGTATTGTATTCTTCCCGGAAAGATTCATCGAAGCGACCCCGAAGGATTACCAATTAGAGGCATATGAGGACGTGTTCTTTTCTGCCCAGGATGGCACCCGCCTTCATGGCTGGTTTGTACACGGGCCGGATGAGCGGGCGGTGCTGCTCTGGTTTCATGGCAATGCCGGCAATATCAGTCATCGCCTGCATAACCTCAAGAAGCTGCATGACGCCTTGCAGATCCCGATTTTTATTTTCGATTACCGGGAATATGGCTTGAGCGAGGGTGAAATCACAAAAGCCGGCACTTTTTCCGATGCCCACGGAGCCTTCCAATATCTAATCCGCGAGAAGGGTTTCCAGGAATCTTCTATATTATTGTTCGGACGTTCCCTGGGAACCGCTTTGGCAGTGGATATTGCCAGTAAAGAAGAATGTCTGGGTGTGATCCTGGAAGCTGCCTTTACTTCAACGGACGATATGATGCAGCGTTATTTTCCTTTCTTTGCACCGCAAACACAGTCAACAACAAAATATGACAGCTTATCCTTGATTGAAAGTATTAAGTCACCCCTTTTGTTTGTCCACGGACAACTGGATCAGGCCATTCCTGTTTCCATGGCTCGCCGTTTATTCGAAAAAGCCCCCTCTCCCAAGGATTTCTATGAGATTGCAGGAGCGGATCATAATGATACTTACCTAGTGGGTGGTCGCGAGTACTTTGCCGTATGGCAGAAATTTTTAATCAATTGTCTCCAGGCATCCCGCAAATCTTGAGACCTTTGAAAAATGCTTCCCGCTTAAGCGGGATTCAAGTTCAAGGAAGGCGAAAAATTTAACCACCCCGTACGATCTTCCGGACCTACGGGGCAGGCACGAATACATTGAGTATTTTGAGGATAAAGCTAAAGCTTCACTTCGTGCAAAATGTTGAGCCTGACATCCCGCCAATGGCGGGAGG
>JAUVVL010000119.1 GCA_030604635.1 Desulfobacteraceae bacterium | reverse complement strand
CGCTGGCAGGTACTGATATAAAGGCCTTGTATCCTTCCACCCTGTTGCTGCCATAATGAAGGGTCATGTCGGTGCCGGGTATGGGGATGTCCTCGTGGAAGATACGGCTTCTTTCCTCCACAAAAGAATTTGATGGTACCGGGCAGCCATTACCTTTTGTATATTGCTGATCTGTGTCGGACACCGAAACAATGTTCGGATAAATGGCATCTGCCGGAGGGCCGTATGGCCAGTTGAAGTCCCAGGGGGTAAAGTGGGTCACTGCCACTCGCCAGAAGGTTGAACCGGGCGGGTATTTCTGGGCATCGTTTAAGCCCGTTACTTCGTCGCTGAAAGATCCATCATTATCTAGATCATCGGGCTGATCATCCCCATTTGCATCCAGGGCGTCTACAATGCCGTTGGTGTCGGTATCTAAGAGTTTTACAACCACGCCGTTGTCAGACGGCACCCATACACCTTTGTCCCGATTGTAATATCCAACAGGGACAATTTCACCCACGTTAAAACCAAGGAAATTATCGACCCAGGTAATAACAGGTTTCTCAAACCGAACCCTTTGAGCACCATCCACACTAAGCTCGGCACAATAGGTGTAAGCAGAGTTTGGCGGCAATATGGCCGGCATGGACTCCGGAGTGGCATACTCTGTTGCCCGTGTGGTTATGGTGGTGAGCTCCTGAATTACATTGCCTTGTGCATCCACCTCATAGGGATGGTTGTCCCCGGTAAATACCATAGTACAGGAGCGGCTGCCGAACTCGTCAGTCACCTCAGTACTCTGATGAGTAACCACAGTATCCGGGTATCCGTCAAAGGTGAGGGTGGTGGATGCCGGGTCTTCGCCGATCATCACGATGGTTTTAGCAATGGCAATGTCGTTCCAGGGAACGTAGACCTTCCTGTGGGCAGTGATCAATCCCTCTTTTTGATAGACAACGGTGATGGTTCCCCCGCCTTCAGCGGGAAGAGAGAATCGGCCCTCTGCGCCGGTTTTGGCAGTGCCGTATTCTGGATGGTCAAGGATGGTGACTGAAACATCAGCTATGGGCAGATCGGCCGGATCCTGAACCAAACCCGTAATGACGGAAAACCGCTTGGGGTCGTATGCTTCGACCGTGGCATCGAGCGGGATCAGGTCATCATACTGTTCACCAAAGCTACCTTCTGGCTGAGGCTCTATAGCAGGCTCCACGGTAACAGTAACGCTTGCCGTCGCCGTTCCGCCCAGTCCTGTTGCTGTAATGGTATAGGTCGTAGTCTCAGTAGGAGATACTGAAATCGATCCATGCAGACCAACCGTGCCGATACCCGGCTCGATCACACATGAATCGGCATTTGTTGAACTCCACGTCAGAACGGATGATTCGGCAATATGAATGTTTGCAGGGTTGGCAATAATGGTGACGGTAGGCGGTGCTACTTCCTCTCTTACTTCAATGGTCAAATAACTCCCCGGGCTACTCGCCAGTTCTATTGAAATCGAGTTATTCTCGGAAAGATTAACAGGGCTCTCAAGGAGATAAACCTGCTGGTTAAAATCACTCGGTCCAATTATTTGCACTCCATTAACAAGAATTACCGCACTGCTTATAGCGTCGATAATTCTGTTTTCACCATCTCCAGCTCCATTTTTCACAATGAGCCTGCCTTCTCCCGGAATCGCAGAAAACGTATCAATATAGACATCGGGGGCGCCCGAAGTCCTCAAGTACTTATTCGGCCCAAATACGTTGACCTCAACCGCAAAAGAGGTGCTGACAAGTAGCCCCAGGAGTAAACAGAATGTAACCAGAAAAGTCTTTTTCATAAGTTATTCCCTTTATTCTTAATGGTGAACCTTAGAACTAAGTTTCCTTTACAAGGAGCCTGCTTGCGGCAGAAGATAGCTTTGCTTCATCCATAGATAGTTTCAGCAACACCCGTGCCAAAAGTTTGTTTTTATAAAAAGATTGGCATTTGAAATGAGTTGCTTCATCCCGGAGTATGTAAAACACCCTAGTTTTAAAAGCATTTCAGACGATCTGGATGTAATGCATCGATAATTTATCTTTAAGAATTGATTTAAAAGGGGAGGGTGGGGGGAGGAAAAAAGCATAGGGATGCACAAATAGCCGTGCATTAATGCACAATTTTCTGTGCATGCTCATAAAAATTATCCATTAGCCCGGATTTCTCGGGTTAGCTTTGCTGCAGCCTGTCCAGATTATCTCTTGCAAAGTCTATTGCAGGATCCATGGCCAAAGCCATCTCATAATATTTAATGGCCTTTTCTTTTTTTCCCATATCACGATAATTTGAGGCAATGTTGGCATAGTCGATGGCTGAACCCGGGTCGAGCTGGAGAACCTTTTTGAAACACGCTATGGCCTTTTCATGCTCTTTGAGTTTGAAATGGCTGAATCCCATTAAGTTATAAATGTCTGTTCTTTTTTTGTCATACCTTTCCGCGTCTTTTAATACGGCAAGCGCCCTGCGATATTCCCCCATTTCTTTGAAGCAGACACCCATGTATGAACAGATGCTGGGAATGTCCTGTTCTGTCGGGTTAAGTCCCAGAGACTTGGTGAAATACATGAGTGCTGTTTCCGGATCATCCAAGGCCAGGTGGCATGAGCCGAGATAAAATTTGATGTAATATTTTCCAGGGAGCATTTTTTCGATCTTATCGAGTTCATTAATGGCTGCTTTCGGATTTTTGTTTTCAGCTATAATTTTGGTCGAGAACATCCCAACACTGGTTCCCAGAGCCCGCTCCCTGAAATGGGCTCCGGGTATGATAGTATAGAAGGCCGGGATTTCAAGTAAAGGATGCATTGTGTTGACAACAATTACTTCCATACCCTTTTTTGCCAGAGCAGATATGCAGTTTTGGATTTCAACTTTAATATTATCGTTGGAAAGATCAGGGAGGGCTGTGATGTCGACCTCTTTTCCTCGCTTGGTTACATAATCGGCATCCTCGATTTTTGTAAATTTGGGAAGACCGCTGGCCACATAGTTGGAAGAGGTATTAAAATCACCTGCAAGCTGGGCCACTTCTGTAAGAGCCCGGCTTAAAGCCTTTTGGGGATCCGGCGTTGTTCCGGCTGTCCAGACGATTTCGCTTTTTTCAGGAAAATTGGCAGGGTCATAGGCCAGGACACCTACGGAAGGTATACCCATGTCGAGAGAAAAATCTGAAAGATAGAGTTTAATCCCGGCATTTCTGTATTTTTGTATCATTTCCACGACCATCGGATCAGTTGCTGAATTTGCATTAATTGCCGGTACGTTCAGACGGTTTTGACTGATTACGGATGATACGTGCCTTTCCACAATTTCGCAGATGCCCTGAATCAGGGCTTCCTCAACGCAGTTGCCGGCAGACGGGCCGTTGAATTCATTGATTGTGAAAAACCAGTTAAAAGGAATTAAGACCTCTTGATCGCGGGTCAGATTAAACGCCTTGGTCCATTTTAAGGGCAGGTTTTCAAATATCTTTTTGGAAATTTCCAGATCTTCGGAATCGTCGTGGACAGATTGGGCGATCATCTCAAAAGGAATGGCGCTGTCTTTTATGTTGCTGTATTTTTCAACAAGAAAGTTTTCGGGATTCTTGCAGAAACTGAAAAAGCTGAATCTTTCGGCCAGTTCCATTACTGCGCTGGCTTCAGCCTGCCTGGGAGTGGCACCTTTCCCCATCTGTTTTTTTGTTCCAATAACTTTCATTGCATCCTTGCCGCAACTACTGAAATAGATCGGAATATCCAGTCTTCCATTATCAATCCTTATTGTCTCTTCAAGGATATCCAGATCCACCTTTATTAGTTTTTCCTTGAAGCGTTTCACTGTTTCTTCGGGTGGTAGTATCTTATCTTGATCGAGGGTAAAGCGTTTAAATGCGTCGTTTAATATAATTTTATTTCTCATTGCAGACCTCGGAAACTTTTATTTCATCCTCTGCCTTGACTCTCCCGCCTCTCAATACCCTGACAAACACTCCCTCTTTTGGCATGATGCACTTTCCTATCTGGCGGAAAATGGCGCAGCCGCTGTGACAATTCTTGCCTATCTGTGTTATCTCCAGAAGGACATCTCTTCCAATAGATAATATCGTACCAACGGGAAGGGAAGAAATGTACAATCCCGCAGTGGTCAGATTCTCCGCAAAATCCCCCGGCCCCACTTCAAAACCGGATTTCCGAATCTTGTCTATGCTTTCAATGCCGAGAAGACTCACCTGGCGGTGGGTACTCGAATCGGCATGGGCATCACCAAGAAGCCCGTAGTTCTTCTTAATAATACCTTCAGCTATAGCCTCTTTTCTGGCGCCTTTTTCCTTGCTCCTGCAGACCGTAATTATCTTAGCCATCTTTCTTACCTCTTTTTTGGTATAGTCTCAACTTTAACCCGCCAATCATGTGTGTAAATATTCATCCGGGAACCCCTGACAGAGCCGATGAGGGTGACGTTCAACCTTTCCGCCAAGCCAACCGCCATATCTGTGGGAACAGAGCGGGCGACAATTATGGGTATCCTCTGTTTTGCCACCTTGATAAGTATCTCCGAAGATATCCTCCCCGTGGTAAGGATAATCCTGTCTTCAGTGGATATCCCCTTCAGGAAGCATTCCCCGATGATCTTGTCTATCGCATTATGCCTGCCGATATCCTCGGTAAATATTTCTATCTTTTCAGAGCTGCACAGGGCAGCGGAATGAACCCCATGGGTGTCTCTATACAAACCGGACATCCCGAGGAATTCTTTCATCATGGAGAAAACCTTCTCCCTCGAGATCAGGACGCCGGATTTTAGAGGAAGGCAGTCCTTCGCATCCACCGCCCGGTAAAAAGAGATGCCGCCGGCGCAGCCCGTGCCTATTACCCTTTTTGATGCCATGCCTTCTTCTAGCAAATCATCATCCGCAATCTCCACCCTGATGTACCACCCCTTTTCATTTAGGGTGATTCCCTTTATCTCCGCCTCCTTTTTTATCAACCCCTCGGAGAGGAGAAAGCCGACCGCAAGATATTCCAGCTTGTCCGGAGTGCACAGCATGGTTGCCAATTCCGTCCCGTTTACGAGTATAGTCAGAGGGACCTCACGCACAATCCGATTCTTTGTTCTTGACTCCTCATCATATCTGACCTGTGTCAGCTCTACCTCACGTGTTAAATCCATGGTTGATCTACACTCCTTTATCTCCATTCTCCATTAACCGCCTCCTTTTTTTACAGAGCCCTCCTATATTATTGAAAAGGAGTAGCCCAAAAATATAGCCAGGATACTGATAGTTGCCAGATATACGAATAACGTTTTGATGCCGAACTCCTTAACGAGATAGTCTTTGAATACCGTAAGAAACGCTATCATCTATTCTCCAAACAGCCGGAAGAACGTTTTTCTCACCATTCCGGCTGATTTTTTCTTGAAAGTCTCAGTATGTCGTTGCCCCCGGGAAATCCATGATTAACCGACAAATGGCCAGAACCTTCTCTTTTTCCGTTCTGGCAGCACATTATTCCTCTCCAATTGATAGATACCCTCTACTTCAACATCCTGTTCCTTTAGAAAGTCCCCCACCTCTACTCTATCCTCACAACCGAAGAGGAGGGCCACACCACAACAACTGGGCCGGCTGATCTGGGGCGGTACGGAAGACAGGGTAAACTTCAATCCCTTTCTCTTTAATACCTTTTCCGCCCGGAGGGCATCGGGAACCTCATAAAATGTGATCACACATTCACTTTTTCGCTCTATCGCATCCGCAAGTGGAGAGACATCCCTTAAGTGTCCCGCTATCTCCACCAGCGCATCGATGGCATAATCTATCTCTTCCTCGGTATTTTCCCTTCCAAGGCTGAACCTTACACTCCCCAAGGCTATATCAGGCGGTATACCGAGTGCCTTCATGACATGTGAGGACTCCATAGCGTCCGATGTGCATGCAGAGCCGGCAGAGGCGGCAATCCCCTTCATATCCAGATTGAGAATTAACGGCTCTCCCTCAATGTTTTCAAAGGAGACATTCAGGATGTGGGGAAGCCTTTGCGAAAGGTGGCCGTTTACCCGAATGCGGTCTATCCTGTCCATGATTCCGTTTTCCAGTCTGTCTCGAAAATTCCTCAAATGATCCATCTCTGACATCAGATCCCTTGAGGCAATCTCGCATGCCTTTCCCAGTCCAACGATGCCGGGAACGTTTTCAGTGCCGGCCCGAAGGTCTCTCTCATGATGCCCGCCGTAAAGAATGGGGGCGATCCTTGTTCCCTTTCTGATGTAAAGAGCGCCGATCCCTTTGGGGCCGTATATCTTATGGCCGGAGAGGGAAAGGAGATCTACATTGAGACTGTCCACATCTACAGGAATCTTTCCCACAGTCTGTACGGCATCGATATGAAAGGGGATATCATTTTCTCCAACGACTCTCCCGATCTCCTCTATGGGCTCGATGGTTCCTATTTCATTGTTGGCATGCATGATGCTAATAATAGCGGTTTTGGCAGTAATAGCCCTTTTTACATCATCGGGATCGACCAGACCATATCTGTCTACAGGCAGATATGTCACCTCAAATCCCTTTTTCTCCAGATACCCACAGGTGTTTAATACCGCGTGGTGCTCGATGGAGGTGGTAATGATATGATTCTTCTTCCCCTCGCGTGCATAGGCTACCCCCATTATTGCAAGGTTGTCCGCCTCGGTGCCGCCGCTGGTAAAGACTATCTCCGAAAGGTCCGCATTGATAAGTGAAGACACCTTATCTCTCGCTTCATCCAGCGCTTTTTTTGCATCCTGACCAAAGCTGTGGATACTTGAAGGGTTGCCAAAGAGTTCACCAAAGTAAGGCAGCATTGCCTCCAGAACCTCAGAATGTACAGGGGTGGTAGCGCTGTGATCCAGGTATATCCGTTTCATGCCGGCCATATGTTATATCGCTTCTTGTATTTTTTCTTTCATTGTATTCTCTCCATCTAAACTCCACAAATTAAAATCGCACCTCCATCGCTTTGAACGGACAGGACCTGACGCATAGCCCACAGGCGATGCACCTGTTGGGGCTCCACAACTAAGGCACCGGCAGGGCAGAGTGGAACACAGGCGCCGCAATGACTGCATCTTCGTTCATCACGAATAACATCCTGGGATAAAGGCTGTACCTTAATCCCAACCTCTTTCAAATACCGAATGCCATGTTTACAGTTTTCATCTTCCCCGCTTAATTCCAGGACCAACAGACCCTCTTCCTTCGGGGTAACATAGGCCTTCAAGATATTAAATTCAAGGTCATGATCCTTTGCCAACCTGCATACTATTGGCTGATTCACAAGTCTACGAGGGAAGTGAAGGACTATTCTTTTAGAAATCATGGCTATATTACCTATCACTTTAACATCTCACCACTTCCATAGCGGCAACTATTTTTTATCTTATGCTTTTTTGCTTCTGCCCTCAGTTACTCAACCGGTCTTTCCCTTAGTGGCTTGAAGGCATAGCCGGTTTCCGGGCCCGGCAGATAGGCTACAGGCTCGCTGAGGAGGAAATCTCCTTTCTTAATCCATTCCTTTAGGGTGCTTTCCTTTGCCTTGGAATAGCTGGAGAGGCTTCCCGTACGATCTTCCGGACCTACCCCAGTACCATCTTCTGGAGCTACGGGGCAGGCGGGGCAGGCACGAATACATTGAGTATTTTGAGGATAAAGCTAAAGTTTCACTTCGTACAAAATGTTGAGCCTGACCCCAGAGAAATAAGCTTCGCATTTCACGGGGCAGGCACAGAGATTGGGCAAAAGGGGGTGTTTTGCAAAGGTCTCACTCCTTTGTGCCAACACCAAATATATCAAGGATTTTTTCCCCTCTTTCTGCAGCACGATTTTATTGAACATCATGCCTCCTCCGTGGTCATCCCGGCTATCTTCTTTATCTCCTCCTCAAGTTCCGCCGGCAGGCCAAATATTCCCGGGTCAAGATACCCCTTGATTATCAGCGAGGTTGCCTCATCCTCTGACAGATTCCGCGACATCAGATACCAGAGCTCTTCCTCCTTAATCTTCCCGACCGCAGCCTCGTGTGAGAGGTCACAGTTTTTCACAAGGGCATCCAGCATCGGAATCGCATATATCTTTGCCTCATCAGACAGGATAAGACCCCTGCAGTCTATATGCGCCTTTCCTTCACCCTCTCCGATGATATGTCCACGGACATGTATCCTTGAGCGATCTTTTCCCACACATCTGGATACCACATAGCCGCTTGAGTTCTTCCCTTTGAGCACAATCCTTCCACCAACATCAATCTCCGCATCCCCTGCACCGAGAATGATCGAATTCAGGGTTGCCGAGCTATTATCGCCAACACACCTGACGGTGGGATAGAGCTGAAGCGATCTCAAGGGATTCAGGCAGATGTAATTGTTGGCAAAGGTAGCATTGTCTTCCACAATAGCAGCTGCCCTCGGTCTTACATCAACTCCGGGAGACCACCTGTGTATCATGGTAAAGGTAAGACTTGCATTCTTCTTTACATAAAACTCGCTTACCCCGATGTGAAGCCCGGCACTCGCCCGGGAAGCGCACCCGGTAATGATTTGAACATCGCTTCCCTGGTACTCAATATCTACACTTTCCCCTCAAATTCTCTCTTTACATTTTCAAATATAACCGAGTGATCCACTTGAAAGTAAGTCCCGCACCTGGGCTCCTCATCGCTCCTCTTTCGCTCTCCTCCGGAAAATCCAAGATTGAGATCACGATCTTTAAAGCTCCTGCCTAAAAAGCTTTTTTCAAGATGTTTATCAACGTCTCCGCCGCATAGAGTGAGAAAATCGCCAAGCTTCACTCCCCTTATCGCAGGTGGATTCTGAAACGCCATGCCTATCCCAAGGGCTGCTCGTTTATTTATTGGAAGCGTGGTTACCCCCTTGTCATTAAAGAAGATATTCCCTTTTGTAATCCTGTACGTGGGGATACCCATAATTGTCATGGCGAGGCAGCTCTTTCCCACACCGTTTGGGCCAAACAGAACATGTTTTCCCCTATCCCCTATGACAAGGTCAACTCCTTTCAGTATCTCCTTTCCATTGACACCGACCCACAGGTTTTTCACTTCCAGCATATCATACCTTTCTTACAACTGCTGTTCAGAATCAGTTTAGCGCACTTATGCCTCAAGCCGCCTGTCCGCTGTGTGCAGGAACAATGCGCAGGCGAACAGATAAAAAAAGTTCCACGACTAAAGGGCTAAATGAGATTATTCCATTTCATCTTCTGGCCTTGGGCCATCTCATCCAGAGTCGTGGACTCCAGGACGTTGTTCATGGCCTTTTGCATCCTTTGCCAGAGATCACGGGCCGTACAAAAATCAGCTTGATGACAAGCTCCCGCATCATCCACACAATCTACCGGAGCAACCGATCCCTCTAAGACCTTGACAACCTCGCTAAGTCTTATCTCTTTCGGAGACCTGGCAAGAATGTATCCCCCATGAGCTTTTCGAATACTCCTTATCAAGCCAGCCATTCTAAGAGCGGTCATCAGATGATCCAGGTACTTGGCAGAGACATCCATTTTTTCGGCTATTTTCCTGACCGGCAAAGGCCCCTGGCCGTAATGAACAGCAAGGTGTACCATGGCCCTTACACCATATCTACCCTTCGTGGACATTTTCATAAGATCACCTGCTTTCTACCAAAACTATAGGAATAATTGCATTGATAGCAAACGGCAGGAGTCTTGGCAACTATTTTTTGAAGCCAATATAATAAGGATACTGTTCCTACCGGTACACAGCAAGAGACACCCTGGATAAGCAGTCCTGAAGCATGAATGAAACCGAAGTGGATCCGCAACAGGTCACGGAAAAATTCTTCATTATAAAACCTGTTTTAAATTGACCAACGCTTAATCCTTTGATATAAAAACAATACAGGTTTGTGGGGATGTAGCTCAGTTGGGAGAGCGCGGCGTTCGCAATGCCGAGGTCAGGGGTTCGAGCCCCCTCATCTCCACCATATTTTGAGACCTTTAAAAAAACATTTAAAAGCTTCATGGATATGAGGACAAATATGGAACGTGTAGCTGAAGTTGAACGCGAGACAAAAGAAACAGGAATCCGTATCAAGCTCAATTTGAATGGTAGTGGCAAACATGAGATATCCACTGGGATTCCTTTTTTTGATCATATGCTTACACTTTTTGCTGTTCACGGTTTTTTTGATCTGTCCATTGATGCCAGGGGAGATATTGATGTCGATTCCCATCACACAGTTGAAGATGTCGGACTTGTCCTGGGAGATGCTTTTGACAAGGCTCTTGGTGCCAGAAAGGGTATAAAGAGATTCGGCCATGCTGTTACGCCAATGGATGATGCCTTAACCTCTGTTGCCGTTGATTTGTCAAAACGCCCTTTTTTGGTCTTCAATATTCCTTCTGGTGCGAGTACCGCAGGGGACACTTTTATGTCTCTTGCCAAGGAATTCTTCAGGTCATTTGCAAACCGGGGCGGCATGAATCTTCATGTCAATGTGTTTTACGGTGAAAACGAACATCATATTATTGAATCTATTTTCAAAGCTTCAGGCAGGGCTCTGGATCAGGCCACTTCTTTTGACAAGCGGATAAAGGATATTCGATCTTCCAAAGGTGCTTTGTAATAATACTTTGCCATCGGTGTTGCTAAATTCCTTGCCACGCTCTAAATTTTAACTGTTTCTGGCACTCCGTTTTTGATGCCACTATGTTCAGGAAGACCCAAGGGGTAAGATTGGTTTTGAAACCACTTATAGAGACCTTTGAAAAATGCTTCCCGCTAAAGCGGGATTCAAGTTCAAGGAAGGCGAAAATTTTAACCACCCCAGTACGATCTTCCGGACCTACGGGGCAGGCACGAATACATTGAGTATTTTGAGGAT
>JAUVVL010000149.1 GCA_030604635.1 Desulfobacteraceae bacterium | reverse complement strand
TTAGGCACTTCGTTCGACCTGAGGCTCTCGACAGGTTAGGTCACTTGTAACTTTAGTCACTCTTATAACGACTTTAATCGACCTTTTATCAATATTATTTATGTCGGTTGCTTAATGTTCTCATTAGTATATAAGAAGCCAGTTAAATTCTTCAGGAGAAATTCGGGTTAATAGTGGGGCTGACCACAAGTGTTTGTCCGTCCGTTGAAATGGTTATGGCACCGTGACGGGCGGTGCCCAGTATACGGCATCCCATTTCTTTGTATCTTTTTATTACTGGTGGATGAGGAAATTCGAACCTGCTTTTCCACCTGGAAGATACGATGACGACTTCGGGGTTGACTTTTCCCAGGAATGGTTCTGTATTAGACGTCCGGCTGCCGTGGTGCGGCGCCATTAGGACCGTGCTTTTTAGCCGATCCCCGGCTGTTGCAACCAGCTCAGCTTCTGCCCTGGCCTTAATATCTCCAGGGAAAAGAAACGATTTTGATCCAAACGTAACCTTTATAACCATGGAATTGTTATTTATATTGCGCCAACTTTCTATTTTTCTTTTATCAATGAAATCAACAGGCGGATATAAAATGTCTAGACAAACTCCGTTGATGTCGTGGATGCGGGATATCTCTTTGTATCTGGGCATCTGAATATTATTTTTTTCAATAACCTCCATGAACTTTTTATAGCCAAAGGTGTTTGAAGCTTCGTTATTAGTCCATACGTTTTTAACATTGAAATGTTCGGCAATATATATCAGTCCATTTAAGTGATCACTGTTTGGATGGGAAAGAACAAGGGTGTCAACGGTCTTGATCTTTTTGCGCCATAAAATGGGTGCAATTATTCTGGCCCCGACGTCAAAAACCGAATTGTCAGAAAAACCCCCGCCGTCTATCAGGATGTTATATCCGCCCGGCAGTTCCAGAAGAGCGGCGCTGCCATGACCCACATCAACCATCGTCATCCTGAAATCATCATGCCAGAATCGGTTATATAACCAGTAACAAGCATCGGCGCTTAAAGCAATAATTACCAAAACAGCTACAAGTGTTGCCGGTTTTCGTAGGAAAACGGTCCAAGGCATTCGGCGCTTTACGCTATGAACTTTGTACTGTGCTCTCTGCACTTTATTCTGTCCCTCGGGTGTTTTAGACTGAACACGTTTCAGGTTCAAAACCGCCCAAAACAGTATAAAAAAACAACAGATTTCAAAATATGTCGGCGTTACGGTTTTTACCGCGGCAAAGGGTAAGTCAGCAAAAAATTCTACAATATCAAGGGCCTGTGCCAACACTACTGCGCCTGCTTTAAGGCACACTGAGGCCCCGGAAGCGGTCAACGGATATAAAAATACTCCAATTAGACCCAGTGGAACGACAATAAAACCGATAAGTGGAACGATCAAAAAATTCGCCAAAAGCCCCACAACAGAGATCTGGTTGAAGTAAAACATGACCAGGGGCAGGGTGCCGAGGATGGCAAAGAAAGAAGCCATAAAAAAATAAAACAGTTTTTTTGCAACTTGATAACGCATTGGTTTTTTAATCATGCCTGGATCGGATGCCCAAGGAATTTGTACCCTGGACAGACCGTATATTATTGCCAGAACGGCCGTAAATGAAAGCTGAAATGAAATTGAAAAAAGCGAAGGCGGATGAACAACAAGGATCAGCATTGCTGCCAGCGCCAGGGTATTCATGGGGTCGTATTCACTTTCAAACAAAAATGCCATCAGAAATACGGTAACCATGATGACCGCCCTTTGGGTTGATGGCGACATCCCTGAAAGCAGGCCATATACAAATACGGGAACGACAGATATAACTACGGCGCCCTTTTTGGTCCATGCATTCCACAGGAAAAGATTAATATGAGAAAGCATCCATTTAAAAAACAAAAAAGCAGCGGATGCGACAATGCCGATGTGAAGTCCTGAAATAGCCAGAAGATGACCAACCCCTGCCCTGTTAAATGCTTCCCGCAAATCTTGTGGAATTGAGTTTTTGTCCCCTACTATAAGGGCTTTTAATACACCTTGTTGTTTTCCTGACCCTGTATTTTCGATAAGATCGGAGATTTTTCTGCGGGCGTCTTCTATAAGTCGAAAAACACCTTTTTCTGATTCTATTTTGAGTACGGCGAGCCTTTTTTCCGAAACATATGCGGTTGCCCAAACTTTCTTGAAAACCATGTATCTTTTATAGTCAAACCCTCCTGGATTATTGAAATTTCTGATCGATCTGATCTTGCTGTAAAAAGCGACCCGGGCTCCTTTGGTGAGTTTTAGACTATTTCCAGATACGGTTACACGGATCTTTCCGGCGACCGGAAAAATTTTTTTGTATCCTTCTAAGGTTTCGATGCGTAAAATAAATTTTTGTCGATTCGGATATTTCGCAGGGAAGGTGTCGATAACGCCGGTAATCTCCCATGGATCTGTATCTGCAAAACGTACAACGTGATGGGAAGGTAAGTCAGGAACAACCCATGATTGTACGGAAAGGTATCCTAAAGAAAGAAAAAGAACAATGGGTGAAAATACAACGGTTTTTCTCTTGGCTATGGCATAGAAGATTAAACACGCAAATACGGAAACAACAATATACGCCCAGGTGCCGTGGCCCGGAAACCAGACGCCCGAGGCAATTCCTGACATCATCGACAGAAGCAGGGGAATAACAGGGCGGGAGTATAATTTATCAGTCATTTGTTGGGAAGAACATCATATCGATCAGAAACGATTAAGCGTTCATCAGCAGTTACCAGTGTCAAATCGTAAACCACAGCCGTAGCTGCAAGGAAGCGGTCTGCCGGGTCTTCGTGAGAAAGATCCAGCATGCGGCTTTGTATCGAAACTTCGTAATTTAACGAAGCCTCCTTGACAGGAATTTTTCTTAATACGTCTCGCACCCAGGTTACAGGATCAGCATCCAGAACAACCCGTCCCTTTTCAGCCAGGATTATTATTTCCCAGATGCTTATGGGAGAAAGCCAGAGTTCATTGGAAGGGTTCTCTAACTCAATGGCAACTTGCCTGGTTAGCTTTGCTGGGTCCAGCAAACTCCATAGAAGAACGTGTGTATCCAATAGAAGTTTCATTCTTTCAAAACTTCCCATACAGTTTGATCTAGGATCGGAGAAACAATATCCCCGACGATCTTTCCCCTAGATTGAAACATTCCGAGCCAGGACTCCGTCTTTTCCGGCTCCGGTGGAGGGGATACTATAGCAATCGGTTCTCCCCTACGAGTAACCAGAATGGGTTGTCCCGTCCGTTTTACTTTATCCAAAAGCGCCAGACATGTCGCTTTGAATTTGGAAATGGTAACCACTTCTTTTTCCATATATCCTCCGGATCATGGATTTTTTTAGAACTGTACCATAGTCAACAACCATGGTCAATTCATTTTTATCAATATCAATCCGCCCCTGCGCAATTCCTTTTTTCAAGATAGATTACTATATTAGTTGTCAAAAATGCGTTTCCTTTAATTGGGCAATCGTACCCCAAATTTCGGTGCCACCCACCCGAAACGGATAAAGCGCCTTTGAAATTTGCTTTAAAATTCAATAAGCTCCTTTTCAACTTCCAGGTAGATGCTATCAATGCTCTTTTGAATTTCGATGGTTCTTTTGATTGCAGTAACGACCTTGCAGTAATGTTTAATTTCATCAAGTGATAATATTCTGCCCTTTCTGTCTTTCAACCATTTATTGCAGACCTGGTAACCGCCAATCTGGTATTTCCACAATTCCTCCCCTACCCCTTCAAAGTATTGGTCTTTATTAATATAGATTCGCGATTCCTTTTGATCATACTTTAATTTCTCGACCTTGTTTTCTCCTGTTCCCTGAAACTTTGCCGCCGGCGGATCAAGTTCTGAAGATTCGAGCAAATGTAAATCAACAAGACGTTTGCCGTGATCCCCCATTTTCCTGAATAATTGATAACTTTTCGTAAAAGGAACCCTGGGGAAATCGATCTTCAAAAACTCTGCGTACTTTGTGCGGTATTCATTGGCATAAAGAACGGCATAAATATAATGGAAGATTTCTTCGGGGGTCGGATCGTTGTTGTATGCTTCTGACAGGGCTGAAAATACTTTTGGGCTGATATTAGGCTGCTTGCCCTTGGCCTCTTCCAAATGGCTGAACAGGTCTTTTTTGTCCGGGTCGGGGTAGAGATAAAGAGGGAATAGATATGACCGTTCTCTTGTTTCTAATGAAACAGTACAGTCATTTATAATTAAACTCGAACAAAGTATATGTTTAAACCCGCTGTTGACTTGACGATTAGTGATCAATCCCAAATTCTCCTGCACCATATGCCGCATAATCTTTTTTACAGCCCTCCAAACAAGAGAGTCATGATAAAAAATCCACCTAATATCAAAAGGTCGATAAAGCACAGGTAGTACAAAATTGATCAAATCAGAATCAGAAACAGATTGAAGCATATTCCAAGCTTTTCTAATATCCCATCCTTTCTTTCTCCTTATTTGAAAAAACTCATGCAGTTCATCATCGGAATATTTACTATTTTTGAAAAGGCGAATTCTGTTTATTAGCCTATTTTTTTGGGCATCAATAACAAAATGGTCTCTCGCGGTTGTCATTCCGACACCATGAAGCGGAAATATTTCAGTTATTTTTGGTGATTTTTCATACAGTTCCAAAAGCCTTTCATCTCTGGGAATAAAAAGATAAAATTCGGATTTGGGCGACAATCTTTTCCATTTTGTTGTGTTGATGTCATTGTTCAAAAGCCAATCGTATTTTATATTTCTATTTCCCCATATTTCCGAATGATGAACTTTTATATCTTGTTGATTACTTTTATCTTTTTTCTTTATGAATAGAGCGATGGCCGTGCCTTGCCGAATATCAAACACATTTTCATCTTTCGAACCATCCGGGCACCGCTCTTTTTTCAGGCTGTTGCCGTGTAAATCCAGAATATAGACTTCATTAAAACTGTTCATCAACGATTGACGCATCCCTCTGAACGTGGGGTTGTCCAGGTAGCCGTGGTTGGTAATAAAGCCTAAAACCCCTTCGCCCGCCTGATCTATCTTCCACTGGGCAAAGCGAATAAACTTGACATAATCATCCTGTAACCATTTAGGGTTTCTTTCGCCGAGGGGTTTTCCATCCACATGATAATAACCCTCATCTTTAATGCCGTTTACGTGGGTATAACCTTTTTTCAGGAGTTTATCTATCCATGGCCCCCGGTTGGCCGAATGCCCGAAATAGGGTGGATTACCTAATATCACCAGAATCGGTTGTTCCTTTTTAACCTTTCCGGCCATATGAGATTCTTCGGAAAGTGAAGCCATGCCAGGCAGTTCCGTTTGCTCAAGCTCTTCCATCTCCAGGGTGCTGGTCAGGTAGAGCTTGAACCTGTCATCCTGTTTCAGATGATAACCAAGTTCTTCCAACAGAAACGACATCTTCAAATGACCCACGGCATAAGGGGCCATCATTAGTTCAAATGCATAGAAATTTTCAAGAATATGCTCTTTGATAAATTTCTCTTTTCCGCCTTCTCCGTATTTGGACACGAATTCTTCCACCGCCAGCTTGGCTGCTTCCGCTAAGAAAGTCAGAGTCCCTGCTGCCGGATCTAAAACAGTCACGGAATCGCTTGCAAACCCTTCTGATCTGCCAAACCGTTCTTTTAAAATATGGTGGAGTGAACGGACTATATAGGAAACCACGGGCTCCGGTGTATAATATACGCCGCGTTTCTCACGGGTTTTAGGATCATATTCTGTAAGGAATGTTTCATAAAAATGTACAATGGGGTCTTTCCCTTTACCTTCACGGAAATATTGCTGAAGCAGTTTGTTGACATCCGCAACCGCCAGAACTTCCGCGATATCATCAATGATCCATTCCATTTGAGGCGGCAAATCTCCAAGTGAAATAAACTGGAAAACATCTCTTAAAATACCGATGGTGCGCGGAATGTTGTCGTAGGCCAGTTTTCTGTTAAAACCGTTTTTAGATCTGGTTCGTGCAGCGAAAAGTCCGTAAGTAATTGTCTGTGAATAGAGATCGGCAAAATCTTCTTTGGAGAGGCCGCTGATGAGAAACTGCCTGAAGGCATCGAAAAATCCAAGAATAAAACCGCTTCCGGCAGTTTCCTCTTCTTTTAACTCCTGTGTAACAATCTCGTCTTTTAAAAACCGCGTCCGCTTTGCCAGCTCAATGGCCAGGGTCTTTGCATTATAAACCTTCGGCAGGGAGAAAGAAAAAAATGTTTCAAGCAGTTTGAAGAAATCGGGTTCTTTTTCAACCGGTGGAATTGTTTTAAGCTTGTGAACAATAAAAGGTCTGGCTATGGAAACCTTATCAACCAACTCTCCATTGCGGTAAAGTCTGAATTCAAAAAAATTCGTCAGTATCAGGTTTGGGAATGTGTTCCGGTATCGTTTTAATTGCTCTGAATCTTCTATTGTCCTTAAATCTTCGGTGGTTGGTGCTTTGGCTTCAATATACCCGACAATATGCTGCTTTCCGTCCCAGACCCTGAAATCCGGATTGCCGGCTTCGGTCTTTTTTGGCAAAGTGGTAATATGAATATTTTTCTTGCCGGAAGACTCTGCAAATCCATTTAACAACTCATCAAGAATCGCATAGTAGCTTTCTTCCCTTGCATCACCTTGATCGGCAATTTCAAATATTTTCTTCAAATAGGATTTCAGCATCTTTGCCTCCATAGGCAGAAAGCAATTTGAGAATATACGGCATCTTAAGTGTTTTCAGAGCATCGGAGGGATTTGCTGATAAAACACTCGTCAAGCCGAATCGTTTAAGAGTTTACTTACCAATAACTATTGGAATTGTAAAGTATATTAGTTTATTAAGGAGATCAAGCAACTCACCTATAATCATGGAAGAATTCATTGCCAGGGTGACCCTGAGCATTAATTGAAAAGATTGGAATTCAGTATTCGCCTTGCCCGAGAATCAGAGTTCGGTGCAGAAGCTATTGTGAAGGGAGGCTTCAAAGAGCTAAGAGAAAATCCTCATGCTGAAGAGCCAGCAAGGGTTTTGATAAGGGACCCCATTCAGAATCTGATGAGGACTTCCAGAAGACTGTGAATCTTACGCGTAAGCCATTGGAAAGACGTTTGAAAAATTGACTGTCCAACTTGGCTTACAGATTACCCGGCAGCCAAGTGGCAAGACAACCAAAGCTTTGCACTACTTACCTGTCCTGACCTATACTTGATTTGACAGGATCGCAAGGCGGGTTAAAATATCACCTGATAGTTCGATTTTAATAGTTCGATATCACAAGTCCTGAATCGACTTCAAAATGCAAGATAAATAGCAGATGCGCAGGTTCGCCAAAATGCTATATTGGAGATTACACAGTTTTCATACCAGATCCCATCACCACAATATTTATTATAACACCCCAATATAGGAAAAGCATAAATTATAATCGTCAATCAACATGTTTTAATAGATGGGTATTAGTGAACTTTGATAGGCGTGGTGTTCACTCGGAGGACACAAAATTGTACACAATTTCAACCATAGCCCTCGCTCTATCTTTGTACTTTGATAGACATATATTTCAATAGAATGAAAAAAGTGTTGCATTTTTTTTACAACGTTGTATATATTTCTACAACGCATAGGGAGAGCACAAACTAAGGTCATTAAAGGGAGGAGGTAAACATGTATACAACTTTTGGAGAATTCTTTTCCGCAAAACGAAAGGCGCTCGGAAAAACTCTTAGAGAGTTCTGCCGTGAGAATGGCTTTGATGCAGGTAATCTGAGCAGGCTTGAAAGGGGCCTTCAGACACCGCCTCAAGGTAAAGAAAAAAGGCTGCAATATGCTTCAGCACTTGGCATCAAGGAAGGGTCAGATGACTGGTTGGAGTTTTGTGATTTAGCCACCATTAGTGCAGGTAAAATTCCTACTGGCATCGTTTCCGATAAAGAATTGATGGCCGAGGTGCCAATACTTTTTAGATCTATAAGAAAAGGAGGAGTTGAGAAAGAAAGAATTCAGGAACTACTGGAAGCACTGAAAAAGGAGCTGAGATGACATTTAAAGTACCATACCTGAACTATGAAAATGTTCGTGAACATGCAATATTTTTCTGAAAAAGTATCATCCGTCATTACAGCTACCTATTCCAATTGAGTGGATAATTGAATCTGATTTGGACCTGCATATTTATCCCTTCCCCAATTTATATAGGATATTCAAACAAAATGGTTTTTTAGGTCGTGAACGAAAGGTAATTTATATTGATGAATATCAGTATGATAATTTTGTGGAAAAGTACAGATTCACACTTGCGCACGAGGTAGGGCATTTTATTATGCATGAGTCTCTATATGAAGGGCTTTCTTTTAACTCTGAAGAGGAATATATTGAGTGGTTGCAATCCAGGCCACGGAACTCATTAGGTTGGTTTGAGACACATGCCAACTGGTTTGCTGGTCAAATATTAGTCCCTACAGAGTGGCTTGAAAAATATTGTGTCAGTTTATTAGAGTCATACCGTGACCAATTTTCAGGCATTGAATATCTTTCACCTGAGTTTTGGTCTTATGCCTCGAATGATTTGGCGGAACCTTTTGAAGTAAATCCGATAGTTGTCGAAATTAGAATAAGGAACGAAGGCCTTTCAGAAAAATATAAAGATTACTACCGAGAAAAGTAACCTAAAAAAGCTCCTGCCTTTCTGATAAGGGCTGGCACAAAACCTTGTGGTCGGCCTTTTATCCTAAATTTGCAGATACATTGAGATATCCCGCAAAAATCGGGTTTATCAAACTTGTGTGCTCTTGCCAGTATTCAAACATCTTAACTATTTCAGATTATCATAATTGGTGGTTGTCAAGTCAGGCAAATCCTATTTTTGACCATTGTCAAATGATAGGCCCTGCAGTTGCGAGCAGGTCGGTTTCTGCGCAGGCTTTGGTAACACTCGAAAAGAGGAAGGACCACTGACAACAAATCATGCCTTGATTCGCTTGATGGCAGCGCCCAGCCGGTCAAACTTTTTTTCAATTGCTTCATATCCGCGATCCAGATGATACACGCGATTGACTTCGGTTGTATTTTGCGCAACCAGGCCGGCCAGGATCAGTGAAGCGCTGGCCCATGGATAAAACGGTTCTCAAATATGGTTTCAGAAATAATGCTGAAGCCTCTGGCAACAGACATCAGCACCATGAACTGAGCCTGCATGTCAGTGGGGAATCCAGGATAAGGCAGGGTCTTTACATCAACACTGGCAATTTTATCTGTTCCGACAACCCGTATACGCTTACCTTCTATGGTTACATGGGCGCCGGTAAGCTTAAGCTTGTGGATAACCGCTTCAAGATGGTCGGGCTCGCAATCCAAAAGAGTCACGTCACCTCCGGTC
>JAUVVL010000016.1 GCA_030604635.1 Desulfobacteraceae bacterium | reverse complement strand
GCCTCGGTCCTTTACGCTATTTTTTATTTTATCTTCTTTGCGGTTTCACATCCGGTCTTTCCCATCTTATTTTCAATCTTAACTCCAATGTGCCCACCATCGGAGCAAGCGGCGCCATAGCAGGCGTCATGGGGGCCTATTTGATTCTTCATCCAAATTCAAAGATATTAACATTGATTCCGATCTTATTCATTCCATGGTTTGTTGAAATTCCAGCCTTTTTCTTCCTTGGCTTCTGGTTTGTTATACAGTTTATCAATGCCGCTGCAAGCCATGGTGGTGTCAGTGGTATTGCATGGTGGGCCCATGTCGGCGGCTTTGTTTTCGGCATAATTTTTTTAAAGATCCTTGTTGCTATGCCCGAAACCGGTTTTAGCAACAAAATACGACGGCTCACCGCTAAAAGAAAAACAGAACGGTTGCAGGTTATCCGGCCTATTGGTCCTGGAAATGATCCCAACCTTTACGGCACGATCACCATCACATCTTTTGAGGTGATTGCAGGAACACGCAAACTGGTAAACATCCCGTGGGGATTCAAAAAACGGGTTGTCAGAGTAATCGTTCCTTCCGGCGTGAAAGAGGGGAGCAAGCTGCGGCTGAAAGGGTTGGGAAAGATTACGCCGGACGGTCAAAGGGGGGATTTGTATTTGAAGGTGGTCATAGCTGGTTAGTTTCATGGCTGTCCATGAAAATTGCCCATTATTTTATTATCAAAAAAAGTTGTTCATCAATAAACTAAAAACAAAGGGGTCAGAGCTACACTCTTGACAAAATGGCCTTTATCCAGCTTTTATCGCTGCAAAATAATCAAACCAACTAAAACTTAACTCGGATAATGGCACGACAATTACGAATAGAATTTCCAGGGACTTTCTACCACGTCACATCAAGAGGGAATGAGCGCAAAGCCATTATTAACAGAAAAACTTAAAAAGGATAAAAAGTTGTGAAGAAAAATCAACCTTATTGAAAAAAACCTTAAATTGTGAAATGTGTAGCCCCGACCCCTTTGTTTTCTGGAAAGGCTGGAGAGGAAATGAATAACGGGAAATTGATAATTATAAAGCGGAGTTTGAGGAGCAGTTGAAACCTGTCTGTGCGGGCGAACAGCATGCAGACAAGGAGGAAAAACGGATGAAAATATGAAATACAACCCCGATATTCATCACTGCCGTTCCATTCGATTAAAAGGATATGATTATTCACAGGCGGGATTATATTTCATCACCATTTGCACGCAAAACCGATTGTGTTTGTTCGGGGAAATTGTCGACGATGGTAGGGCCACAACGATTTGTGCCCTGAATGAATACGGCAGAATTGCGGAGAAAGAATGGATAAAAACGTCAAAAATGCGTTCCAACATTCGTTTGGATGTATTTGTCATAATGCCAAATCATATGCACGGAATCATTGAAATTGCGGATGGTAGGGGCACGATGCATCGTGCCCCTACGGTGGAACAATTCGGCAAACCGACATCAAATACAATTCCGACAATCATTCGTGGTTATAAATCATCCGTTACCAAACAAATAAATATTTTGCGGAACCAACCCGGCGTTCCTGTTTGGCAACGCAATTATTACGAACATATTATCCGTGATGAAAAATCCTATTATCAAATATCGGAATATATACAAACCAATTCCCTGAAATGGCAGGATGATAAATATTATGTCTAAGATCATCGAATCCGCAATAGAAGAATTCGCAATCGAACTCCTTGAAAAGCAGGGCTACCAATATATCTATGCTCCTTCCATCGCCCCGGACCTGTCTGCGTCCGACCTGCCTGCGCCAAGCGAAGCGCGGCAGGCAGGCGCACAGGCAGGCAGCGACGCACCAACAAGGAAAATACAATGAAAAACAATCTCCCTGATAAACAGTCAAATTTCCTTCTCTACACAGGAAATGATGGGAAGGTGAATGTTGAAGTCTTTCTTAAAGACGAAACGGTTTGGCTGACGCAAAAGGCGATCGGTGTCTTGTTTGGAAAGTCAAAAGCAACGATCAGCGAGCATCTTAAGAAAATATATGCAGAAGGCGAATTGGCGATGGGTGCAACTGTTCGGAATTTCCGAACAGTTCAAACGGAAGGATCGCGGGAAGTAGAAAGAGATTTGGAATACTATAATCTCGACGCCATCATCTCAGTCGGCTACCGCGTCAACTCCTACCAGGCCACACAGTTTCGCATCTGGGCTACCAGAACCCTGAAAGAATTCATCATCAAAGGCTTTATTCTGGATGATGAACGGCTCAAACAGGGCAATCAGGTTTTTGGCAGGGATTATTTCGAAGAACTCCTTGAGCGCATCAGGGAAATCCGCGCAAGTGAGCGGCGGTTTTATCAGAAGATCACTGACATCTATGCCCTTGCTGCCGATTATGACAAAAACGCGCCGATAACAAAGGAGTTTTTTGCAACTGTTCAGAACAAACTCCACTGGGCAATCACCGGAAAAACCGCAGCAGAAATTATTTACGATTCAGCAGATGCGACTAAAATCCACATGGGCCTGACCAACTGGAAACAGGCGCCGGACGGGAAAATAATGAAGTCCGATATTTCCATTGCTAAAAATTATCTGGGCGAAGCTCACATCAAGGAACTGAATCAAATCATCTCCGCCTATCTTGATCTGGCGGAAAACCGGGCACAGCGGCAGATTTTGATGAAAATGGCTGACTGGATTGAATTTCTCCATAGCTTTCTGGAATTATCCAACTACCCGATTTTGCAGGATAATGGCAAAGTCAGCGCATTGGAAGCAAAACTAAAAGCCGGGCAGGAATACGAAGAATATCGTGTAACACAAGATAAAAATTACATCTCCGATTTTGACAAAGAGATTCAGCGCATCAAAGGGGAAAGAGATGACAACAAATAAAATAACCGAAAGCGCAATAGAAAAGTTTGCCATCGAACTCCTTGAAAAGCAGGCCTACCAATATATCTATGCTCCTTCCATTGCCTCGGACCTGCCTGTACGTGAACACACGCAGACATGCGATATGCCGGAAGGAAAGTATTAAATGAAGAAAAAGAACTCGATGAGTTGTCAACCGCCGAGGGTTTCTCCTTTGACCATTGATAGAATTGAAAAGGGTTGTAAATGCCGGATGGAAACGAAAAGGAAGATTATAGTGGCCCTGGGGCGGGATTTGTCTGAAAAAGACAATATTTTTCCAGAGAATTGACTTACATAAATATAAAAAATGGGAACAGTAAATATGCCTCCAGCAGGTTTCAAATGTAAGCAGTGCGGCAAATGTTGTTTAAACTTAAGAGATGCTTTTGAAACATGTGCAACTGAAGAAGATGTTTTATTCTGGGAAAAAGAAGGGCGTGAAGATATATTATCATGGGTAGATCCCATACCCCTCGGTGATGATCATTTTATATATGATATCTGGATTAGTCCAATAACCGGCGATGATGTTCAAAGATGCCCTTGGTTAAGGAAACTACCTAAAAAGGATAAATACATTTGTCGAATTCATGATGTTAAACCACAGCATTGTAGAGAATATCCCCGGTCAAGAAAGCATGCTAAGGAAACTGGATGTAAGGGATTTTAATAGGTTCAGTTTCCGCTAATGATCTTCAACAGGGCGGTCCAGCATATTCCAAATAAGACCTTCCCAGCCAGTTACGACACCCTCATCCCCACAAATATTACAATACCAATGAATTTGATTCGTGTTTTCATCGAGATGTATACCTAAAATTCCTTTACATGGTTTCCTTTTTGGCCGGCGCCAGCATTTTGGGATCGAATCTATAGTCATTCCAGCAGCGACTGAAGTTGCATATGTTATTATTTCAGCCAGCTTTTTCACCTTTAATCTCAATTGAGGGACTGCGGCGGCGGTCTTAGTTTCATCAAGCCAGTGTTGAATATTGATAACCCACATTATATTTCCCCTTACCCATTAACTCTCTCACGCAACTTCCCCGAGCACCTGAAAGTGACAACCCGTCTGGGCGCCAGCATCAGATCCTCACCGGTGGCTGGGTTCCGACCTTTCCGTTCCGATTTATCTTTGACACAGAATTTTCCAAAACCGCTGATCAGGACATCTTCGCCGGACTCAAGAGTCTGTTTAATGATTTCCAAAATAGCTTCGACTGTTTTGGTGGATTTTTTGAGTGTGAATCCGTTTCTGGTGCTTATTTCATCGATGATTTGCGCTTTCGTAAGTGCCATGGCGGGTTGCTCCTTTAATAATATGTTGGATGTTGGATTATACCATTACAGTGAAAATACTTTTATATGTTGATTGTGTCAAGAAATTAAATATGTTATAGAAGTTTCGACCTGATACTGGAGAGTAAGTTGAGCCATAACTTGGTAAAACAGATCAGAGAGGGACTCCTCATGAGCAAGACAGAACTGGCCAGAAAGGCAGGTGTGTCTGCATTGACCATTTGAATAAACTTGGACCGAGGGTCAGCATACCTGATGCATTTAAAACCCCGGAATACAGGATTTTGATTGTCGCTGATAAATTTCAAACCGGTTTTGACGAACCTTTTCTCCACACCATGTATGTGGATAAAAAGCTTGGTGGTGTTCATGCAGTTCAGGCGCTCAGTAGATTAAACAGAACCAAGAGGGGAAAATCCGGAACTGTTATTCTGGACTTTGTTAACGAAGCAAAGGAAATACAGGAAGCTTTTCAACCCTATTACCAGACAACTCTCCTTGAAGAAGAAACCGATCCCAACAAGCTTTACAGTTTACAGACCGAACTTGAACAATTCTATGTTTACACCAAAGAAGATGTAAAAAAATTTGCAGAGGTATTTTTTAACCCCAAAGAAAAACCCGAAAAGATGCAATCGATCCTGGATAAGGTTGTATATGTCTGGAGTCAAAAGTCTGAAGATGAAAGAGAAGATTTCAGGTCGATCCTTCAAGCGTTTATCCGTTTGTACGGGTTTATATCCCAGCTGATAACATTTCAAGATGTGGAACTTGAACAGCTGTATGTGTTTGCTAAAAATTTGAACCGGAAGCTACCTAAAAGTAAACAACGCCTTCCCTATGAGGTCGTTGATGCGGTTGATCTTGATTCGTTCAGAATTCAGGAAACGTATAAGGGGTATATCCGGTTAAAAAAGGAAGACGGAGAAGTATTACCTATTACACATGGAAAACCGAAACACCCGGAAGATGAAAAGGATCTCCTATCTAACATTATAGAGATTTTAAATGAAACACACGGAATCGGTTTAACGGATGAAGACAAGGTGGATATTGAGCGAATAAAGGTTAAACTGGAAGAAGACGCGGAACTACGAGCGGTAATGAATGAATTTAATACCCTGGAAAATATTCGGTACAAATTTGACAAGATCGTCGATTCCCTGTTGTTGGATTTTGTCCATACCAAACTTGATCTGTATAAGAAACTTACCACGCCGGAAGTAAATGCAACATTTAAGAATAAATGGTTTGAGGGAATAACAACGCATTTGTTTTCAGATGGGAGATAGTTTGGAGCTCCGTTGAGCACATAATAAGTTGAAACAAGATAAACGCTAAAACGGTTATATATATTTAAGTGTCCTGACCTATACTTGACTTGACAGAATCTGAAGGCGAGATAAAATTTCTATTGGCACTTAGACATCAAAACATTTCAGAAGCCATTTAATGTGCAAATGCGTTGGAGAAATCCCAAAAATTTGGACAGATCAGATTCGTGTAGTTTCCATTACTGATCTGCAATTTGTTCCTTTTTCAGATATCATCATACAGAAACAGAATATTTAAATGGTACAAACCCGATAATCGACTGCAGGAAGCACCAAACTATCCTCTGGTGACAAGGTATGGAAGTATCTAAAAAATTCAGGCCATTGACATGTTGTTTCTATTGCAACTATCTGCAGTCAGGTGGTTTTTTGTATTTAATCTCTTGTCTATGTTCATCTCCATTTCCCTTTGGCCTGAAAGGGTTGATTTTGTTTAATCCTCCCATTTCTGTTCAGTAAAAACTTTTTTCTATTTCTTTATAGCCCATATCTACCGACTTTACTATAATGGTTTTATCTTCGAATTCTTTCTTTATGATCTGCATGTCATCTGAAACCCATTTTTTTCTGAATAAAATATTTTTGAGGACAATCTTTAGAATTATTGGGATGTTAGAAAATGCATAGGGCTTACAAATACCTTTAGGGTCAGGCCGATCAACTATTCCACTGGAAAACCATGCCCATGCCCTCTTTAGCCACAACATAATGTGATTTTGTGGTGGCATAAGATAAATAATCTTGTCATATTGGTCAGAGTGTCTTTCCAGACCATGCACATCTTCAATTAATACAACCTTATTCGATGACTCTGGAATGTCTGCGTGGGTATAGTAGTCCATATCAATATCTACCACTTGCCCAGCGAATTTATGAGCAACCATTTCCCTAAGGCTACTTTTCCCTATATTACCAATGCCCGTTATAAGAATTTTCATTACAAAATTTCTTTGCTATATGCCACGATATATTTTTTCATTTTCATTCATATACCGATTAAAGTTGTATTTCAACTTATTGGTGTGCCGGAATGGCCCCTTCCGAGAGGTTAATGTGTCATTAATTTGAGCCTGCACAGTTTCAACTTCATCCAATGGCAACCATTGCATCGACACGATTAAGACTACGACAGTCATTGTTGTTGATCTGATGGTAGTGCCGAAGGTAAACCAAGGCAAGACGCCGGCGGTCGTTAAACATTTGATGGAAAAATTGATTTAACCAAAGGACTATCAGCCGACTCAGCCTCAGTTCACCTTGGATTATGGTTGTCGTTCTAAAATCCGGGACATCCTACATCTACATAGAGTTTTACCTTTGGTGCTTTATGATAAGTTGAGAACACCCTCATAAATGTATTAATCGGAAAGAATAAACTTTAAAGTGAATGTCCCCAAAAACGCTATTGATCAAAACGTTTTATAAATCCTGAATCCATTAAATAGTGCTTAACTCTGATTGCCGTTTCTTCATCAATAAAATGAAAATTTCCAGAGCAGTTGGAAAAAAAACGCTCTACTTGAGGGTTCCCCGGCTTAAAATAGAATAAGCCTTTATTTTCTAAATTCTTTTTTTCAAATTCTGGTTCATAGTATTCAGATTTAACCCCATAGGTTTTTGCCCAAGAAGTTTCCGGCCAGATTGCAGCGATAGAAAAAAAACTGTTTTTCTGTAGTTCTTTTTCTTCCAGCCATTTAATGCTAAGTATGATTGAATCGAAGTTCTCACCAGGAAGACCTATCTGGTAAGAAACATCACAATGGATCCCGATTTTTTTACAAAAATGCACCAATTGTAAACATTTTTCAATTTTTGACGGCTTACCCATTTTGATCAAGTCGTCATGCCGATAAGTTTCCAACCCAATATAAGTATAGGTGAAGCCTGAATTTGATAGTTCTAACAGTGTGTCTTCCGAAAGCTCATCATAGCGTGTGGGGGCAGCCCAATTTATGGCTAACCCCCTTTTTTTTAATTCATAGAGCATTTTTTTATAAAAATCAGGCTTGCTAAGAAAGGGAAAGGTGGGGTCGTCAAAATAGAATGATTGATACCCTTGCTCAAACAACCATTCAATCTCATGAACAATTTCAAGTGGATCTCGAATTCTTCTACAACTTTCCCCTGTTACCGGATCTTTCCAAAATACCGAAGGTGAACAGAACTTACAGGAATAATCGCAACCTCTCGATCCAACAATTCGTGCATATTTTTTCCCACGGAAACCGGGCAAATGGCTGTAAAAAACCCAATGGTAGTTCTCATCTAAAATGGGATAGACATCTTTCGAGAATGCTTTAAAAAAACCGGCTCTATCTGGATAAGGTAAAATATCCAAATTCGTAATAAGGTTTCTAGGGTTAAAAGTAGTGCCTTCGGGTTTCGATAAAACAGCACCTTTTATCGCATCCAATGGTTTCCTGTCGTGAATTCTGTTGCAGATTTCAACTAACGTCCATTCTCCTTCCCCGATGATGGCAACATCACAAAGATGTCCATGATATTTTAAGAACATTTTCCAGGATGTTGATATGTGAGGGCCACCAACAACTATTTTAATTTCTGGGAAATGTTCACGAACAACCTCTAATAGTTCCAAGCTTCTTTCATAATTTGCTGTATTGATTGTTATACCGATTATGAAAGGGCTATAATCATAAAGCTTATCTAAAATGAATTTTCTTGCAGACCTTAAGGGTGTTTCATCATTCTGCGTTGCCATCAAAAATACAACGGCATCTTCATCAAGTATCAAAGTGTCGTATCCTTCTTGTTTTAAAACAGCAGAAAGATAACCGACCCCTAGGAACTGACTATGATTTCTGCCTTCATAGTATGGAAGCAGTAGCGCAATTTTTTTATTTTTTCCCAAAATAAAAGCCTCTTCAAAGCAACATTGGCATCAGGAATCTAATTTATTGACGATTTCTTATATAATAGATATATAATAATAAATCGAATTGCAATTTGCCAAGCTATTTATAAACCCGCTCTCCCTGTCTTTATGTTGGATTTCTATAGAAGCCTTTGAACATGACTGAACTAAATTATGAAAATGAATTTTATTTCCAGTGGCATATCACTGACGCATGTAATCTGCGATGCAAGCATTGCTATCATGAAAGTTATAGTCATAATGGACTGGAATTAGATCAATTAGTAAAAATTTGTGCCCATTTATGTGATGCAATAAAAAAATGGGGGAAAATCGGTTCATTTAGCATAACAGGTGGAGAACCTTTTTTACGCCAAGATGCTGTATTCCGACTGTTGGATTTCATCGAAAATAGGAAAGAGGTTGGACACGTCGATATCCTGACCAATGGAACTTTAATTGATGAAAAAGCTATCTCTCAATTATCAAAATACAAAAAGTTGAGGCGGATTCAACTCTCTTTAGAGGGACTGGAAGATACAAATGACAAGATTCGGGGGGCCGGCTCATACGATATGATCACTAGTAAAATCTGTGAATTAAATAGGAGCGGCTTAACGACATGTCTAATGATGACACTTGGCCGGCACAATAAAGAAGAGGTCATACCACTGGCAAAAAAAATGGGTGCTATCGGAGTGAACGCTTTTGTGCTAGATCGATTTATTCCTGAGGGGCAGAGTGGACAACTAACAGACTGGGTATTGACTTCATCGGAAATACGGGATGTTTATGGTAAATGCTATGAGTTTTTTCAAAAAAACCTAAGCCCCAAAATGCTTTTGTATCGAACTTTATTCTGTCTTTTGAATCCACAAGACGAACACATCGGGGGCATGTGTTCTGTCGGAAATAATGCACTTACAATTATGCCCAATGGAGAGGTGTTCCCTTGCCGTCGATTACCGATCAGTTTGGGGAATTTGCTTGAAACAACGATTTATGATATCTGGTATACACACCCGCTTCTATGGGAATTTCGGAATCCCGACAACTTGAAAGGTAAATGCAAGGATTGTGAATATATTCCGGTTTGTCGAGGATGCCGCGCTTTTGCTTTTGCCATGACAGGCGATTATCTTGAAACCGATCCGCAATGTTGGAAAGAATAGCCATGTCATTTAAATTATCTCAATCTGCCCGTATTAAACATGACGAGGCCTCTGACAATTATTATCTTTTTAGTGTAGAAAGCGGGAATCATGTCAGGTTAAATCGGGCTAGTTACAGCATATTGATGCAGCTTGAAGAGGGAAAGACCCCGGATGAAATTGCAGCTTATCTGTGCAAGGATTATGATGTCGATTGGGAAAACGGCAAAAAAGATATTAGCGATTTAATACATTTTTTATCAAAGACCGGCTTCATCCAAAGTTGATTGCTATTCATTTTTCATAATAGTTATTGCAGGTTGGAGTTGACAAAAGACATATTTTAGGCTTTATTAAACGGACACCGGAATAGAAGGAGGGTTCCATGAGCAAAAGAGATGCAAGCCGTGAACGTAGCATTAAAAAGAAAACATATCAGAAACCGGAATATCATCTTGAAAAAACGATGACCTTCATGTTTGATGGAATCAAGAAAAAACCTTTAAAAATTACCTGCAGGCAATGCTCATCTTGTCATGGGTGTAGATAATATTGAATATTTTAATAAACTCAGCCTCGCCTTAATAAATACCACCCATGATTTATTAAACCGACATCTGCCCTTAAGGCGGATCGTTCTTGTTGCCTCCATATTTAAAAACTGCAATATCATATTCCCATATTCCAAAGAACTAACTGCTTGCATTGTATCAGAACAAAAAGAAGACGGCGGTTGGGTCGATTGTGAAGACACCGCATGGTCTCTATGCTGTTTAGCCAGCAAAGAAGACGCCGAAGCTGAATTTGCACGGGGTTGCACGTGGCTTGAAAATGAGCAAACCAAAAGCAGTGGTTGGGGATTCTGTGCAAGAGACAATCCCTGTATACCGATAACGGCGCAGATAATTTACTTCCTGCCAAAATCCCAACCTTTTTCACAGGCGTACTATTGGCTTGAAGAAGAGTGGCACAAAGACCTGCAGGCTCCGGTTAATCTTAATTACAAAGGCGCCTGGTATTTACTTGCGTTTTACAAACTTCAAAAAGCCCTCAACTTATCTCACCGGTTATTTACAAAAACAGTCGATTACCTAATCCGTGAACAGAGAGACAATGGGAGTTGGGGTCCATGGAGGAATCATCCTGCACCTGATGAATGTTTTATCACCGGTATCTGTATGGCAGCCCTTTCCCTATCCTATACTATTTCACCTAATAAAAAGATCGTATCCTCATTAAGAAAAGGTATAAGATGGATTAAACAGGTTCAGCTGGGAAATGGTTTGTACCCTACCCACTATATAGAAGAGGGGTCTGCCTGGATATTATTTGGTTGGAGCAAAGCCATTGCTGTTTTAAGAGAACTTGATGAATGAAAATACTTTTAATCGGCAAATATCCGCCTATGCAGGGCGGTATATCCTCAAAAACCTTTTGGTTGTTTAGGGAGCTGGAAAAACGGGGATTTGATTACAGGATCGTCACTGTTGCAACAGCAGATTATTCTATAAAAGGATATGATTTTAACAGATCAAAAACCACGGTTATAAAAATAAAAAAAATCCCCTGGCATATACCTGAATCGGAGTTGCTTGTTGACCGTATCTTCCATAAGGCAATGAAGACCGCCGAAGAATTTGAACCAGACCTTATTGAAACAAACTACCTTTGGCCCTTCTGCATGCCGGCTTCCCTGGTTGCAAATATTTTGGGTAAGCCTTTGATGATACGACACGCAGGAAGCGATATCCAAAAATTTAGTCACGATACAGAATTTATGAGTATCATGAAGGCCTATTTCGACAAGGGCGCTATAGTCATAACCAATCGCACTGTTAAAACGTTAATTGAAAAGCTTTGCGACAATACCGAGAAAGTTCACTGTTTACAAAGGTATGTTCCGGACCCTGAAATATTTAGATCTGAACCCACGGCAAAAAATATCGACATTCTGTTTGCCGGCAAAATAAATTACCGCTGGAACCTTAAGGGTATAAACCACCTCCTCGGTCTCATTAAGCACAGGAAGCAAAAATCTTTATTTGTCATAGGCGGTAAATATAAAAACGAAGTTATAAAACTATTAGAACAAACCGAAACCGAGAATTACATCGAAGTAAGAGATTTTACACAGCCTGAAATAATGCCGTCGATATACAATACATGCAAATATGTTTGGTGCTGGGAGGAAAAAGGGGTTGTCGAGGATTTTTCAAATATTATTTGGGAAGCCCTGTTTTGCAACACCCCATGCATTGTTAATGCGGAAACAGCCGATCGAGTGTCAAATGAAGGTATTCCGAATGGGCTCAAGCCGTTTATCTGCAAGACAGATCCCGATCAATTGATGGATTTAGATTTTAATTTCGACACTGTGGAGATTGATGGACTGGAAGGCAAAAAAATCGCTCTTTATGAAGAATATATCGAAAGCAACATAAAATTGTACGAAAACCTTGGTAAAACAAGTCGATGAAACTGACTCATATTTTTACAAATGAGTTCGCGCCAGGAAGGATTTTTGAAATCCCGGAGCAGCCGGTTAATGTGATGCTGGATGTAACGAACTATTGCAATAACAAATGCCGGTTCTGTTATAATCCAGATAGCAAGTCATATAAGAACGACCTTCCGCAATCTGATAAGCTTGAAAAAATCATTACCAAAATCGGTGATACGGGGACAAAGGAAATTTTATATCTGGGGGGAGAGCCCTTTTCAGGGCATACTATAGAGAAGCTTCTTGAAATTGGCTCAAAATTCAAAATGTTTCAGAGGGCTGTCAGCAACGGAAGCTTTTTCAAAGATGTTGGTACATGTTTGCGGTTGAAAGAAAAAGGGCTTGATGAAGTGGGGATTTCCTTTCATTCTTCATCATCGGATATCCACGATAAGATCTCCGGCAGAAAAGGAGCCTTCAGGGATGCAGTTACAGGGCTTGAGCATTGCTTAAAGGCCGAAATTAACACATTTATCCAGTATTCCCCCAGTACGTTGAATACGGCAAATGATATCCTGCTTCTTACCGACCTTTTGAAAAAGAACTGCCAGGAGAAAGTGCTGTTTTTTGACATTAATAGACTGCTTCCGCTTGGAATGGGGCGGGTAGCGGATAAGCTATTTCTTGAAGGCGAGCAGTGGTTTCGGCTTCTCGGAACCGCAACAAGGCTTGAAGAGTTTGGTTATGAAGTTCATGCGGAACTAACGCCATATTGCTGGCTTAATTTAATGGCAGAAAAGCATTCCGTTTCAAGAGAACTGCTTGAAAAAATACATAAATTAAATCGTGGATGCTTCATGTGGATCGCCCAGCTACCCCTGGATTATCATGGAAGGATAAAGTTTTGCCCGGCAGGGCCGCCGGTTGGCCCTTCAATTCTTGATGTTCAATGGCCGGATTTCTGGAGGAAATGGGAAGGATTTAATGAATATCGCTCATTTATATGGAACAATGAATGTATCGATTTTAACACTCACAAGGCCTGCCAATATTTCTACCAATGCCTTGGTGGGTGCAAGTATTCCAACGGCAATCATTACGAGACAGATCATTATTCACAGGGAATGAGGTTAACTGCAGATTCATTGGTATGACATATTATGAGAAAAAAAGGAAAAAGAAACAGGGTAATTATTCTGAAAGGATCTCCCGGGGTCGGCAAATCATTTACCGCCAGAAAACTGATTTCAAGGCTGGAACTAACAAAAATAGCGCGCATTTCAATCGATGAAGTACTCCACTTCGACCAGCGTAAAAACCTCTCCAAGGATAAGCTCAAACTCGCTAAATTTCACACGGCAATTATAGTTCGAAGCTTTCTGCGGAAAGGTTTTGACGTGGTCATTGAATATACATTTGACATTCCCGAACATCTTGAATTTCTAATTGACAAAATTAAACGAAGCCACACTGAGCAGATACCTGTCTCTGATGTTCACATTTTTCACCTCACGGCCTCTATCGAGGAAGTTACTAAGAGAAATAAAACCCGAGAGGACGAATCAGATCCATTGCCTGCCGGAACTCTGAAGAAACTCTACAAATCATGTGAAAGCACATCAGGAATAGTTAATGGTGAAATAGTCATAGATACAGACAAATCCCCTGTGAAAAAAACTGTTGAGCGCATAATGGAGTCGATCTTATGATAATTGATCTCCATATGCACAGTCACTATAGCCCTGATGGCAGGTTTTCAATCCCGCAACTTCTTGATTTGTTTACAAAGGGAGATATTGCAGGATTAACCGATCATGAGACAATTGGGGGATGGCAAGAGTTCAAGGCAGAAGCAATTAGTAGAGGTGTCCAGCCTGTTTTGGGTATAGAATGGTTTACGCAAAGCTGCCACATATTAGCCTATTTCTTAAATGATGTTCCTAACGTATTCCAACAATATATGAAGGTGCGTCGGGCAAAAGAAAAGAGTTGCATGAGTCTTTTATATAAAGAATTCAACAAGAAGTACCCCCAGCTTAAACCCTACCGGGAAGCCCTTGAACTTCGAGACCACCCTGAAAAAATTCTCGGTCTCCCAGCATTTGCTGAAGCAGTCTCAGAAGCAGCTAAAATTAATAGCGAAGAAGCGGAAAAAATTGTAAAAAAGCAAAAAAGAGCAATGCCAGACGGCACACGCCCCGAACCTTTTTATCCCGAAGAAATAATAGAAATGATAACCCAATGGAACGCGATGCCAGTTTTAGCACATCCCTATACGCGTTCTAAGGGTAAGGATGGTCGGCGAAAAAAAGAAAATGTCGAAAAAAGAATAAAAGAGCTCTTCAATGCAGGGATAAAAGGTATCGATGTATATTCCTGGAACAGCAGCTATGAAGAATTGGACCATCTCCTCGGACTTTGTGATGAATTAAAGCTTGTTCCTATTATAGGTTCGGATTTTCACCATGAAACCAAAGGGTTGAATCCTAAGGATCTTAAAGGCATAGACAAAACACTTAAAAAGAGGGTCGAAGAATGGGTCAGAAACGGAATAGCAAAAACGAGCTGACTAATTTTGCCTTTCCCAAAGCAAACCGGGAAGCAATTTCGCAATGTATAAACAAAATAATGAACACACTATCCTTCAGGAAACTGGCAGGCAAAACCCAGGTTATTTTATCTTTAGCTGGGCCAGATATTAGAACAAGATTAACTCATACTATTGAAGTAGCTAAAATATCCCGCAACATTTGTGGAGAACTTGGGTTAAATGCAGATCTTGCGGAAGCTATAGCGCTATCCCATGATATCGGCCATACACCATTTGGACATGTGGGCGAAAGGACTTTATCAGAAATTATGTGTGGATGTAATACATTAGGAGATAAGGTCCAAGATTGTGATTTTGACAATTCAGGTTTTAAGCATAATCTCCAGAGTTTTAGAGTTCTAAAATATTTAGAATATATCGATGAAGATATTGTTAATAAAAAAGTGTGGGCGTATATTTTATGGGGTGCTGCTGTTCATACAGACATGACTTATGCAGAACCAGTTGGTATAGACGATGAAATATATATATCTTCTGACCATTGCTCATTGGTTTATTGTTGCTATTATCATGAAAAGAAAGAATGCAAACGCAATATATTAGATAGAAAAAAAGATAATCCACGGAATCTTCTTTGCAAACCATGGTACTGTGCAACTCTTCCAATAAAAACAAAAAAAGAAATTGATGAAGATCTCATTCCTCCAGATATGACAAGAGAAGAGTATTACAAAAAAGAATATATTAAAGAAAAATATCAAAAAGGTATTTATTGTAAGCGTAACTGCTATATGGCGAAAAATTGGGAACATAAAATCAAAAACAGAAAAGTTTATCAAAAGTTTTATTATCTTTTTGACCATCCATTTCCGAATAGTTATTATGCAAATTATTTTTATGAGTATTTCTATGATGAGCTTGAAAGTTTTAAAGATTGTGTCTCGCTTGAAGCCCAAATAGTAGCTCAAGCTGATGAAATCGCGCAACGTCAACAGGATGTCGAGGATGGTATCATTACAGGATTAATTCCAATTGAAATCGCTCAAAAACATATAAAAGATTTAATTTCAAATGTTAATAAAGAATTAGCAATAAAAAATGTGGCGGAAATATATATCCCAGATGAAACCATAGATGATGCCAAAAGCCCTGAAAAACTTGGTGAGATAATAGTAGATTTTTATAAAAAATTACTTATAAGATGTACTAAGCATAATTTTGTCAAATTCCAAGCTAATACTTCAGAAATTCAGATTAATATATATTGTTTATTGTTTATTGTTTATTCAATGGAAGAACATAAAGACAAAACACCACGATTTTTGATTTCACCGAAAATAAAAAAATGGATTTTAAATGAACTTGACTACTTGGATTCCTGTAATGAAATTAATTGTGAAAATAAGTTTTTACTTAAATATTTTGATTTAAATAATGAAGAATCTTATTTATATTTTATAATTTATGACTATTTCGACAAATTAAGTAAGATGGGTGTTTATCTTGATGGTAAGACAGATAAAGATGTTTTTGATAAATTAAGCGAACTGGGTGTTTATATCACCGATAAGACAGATAAAGAAATATTTGATAAATTGATAGCGCGAATAGATCTATCCGAAAAATTTTCAGAAATTTTGGAACAGTATAAAAAATTTGGTAATTCTGATCAAATTACGTATCTGAAAATGCTTGAGCAGATACGAGATAAATTAAAAAGTGGCTATAATGATGTTTATGAAAAATATTTTAAAAATAAAGGTATTTGGAATATTGAGCACTTAACCTTAGAACAATTTTATGCATTATATAATATTTTTATAACTTATTTTAAAAATAAGAAGAACATCGTTTCTATTATTGATATTCCTGAGTTTAATGAAAATAACTTCAAAGATAAAACAGAATATTCTTCCAAGGTTTATTTCCCCATATGGAAAAAATATCTTAAAAATTCAGCGAGCCAAATAATAGCTTACAATATTAAGTTTTGGTTTGTTCATGATGATCACGAAAATCCAATAAATGATGCCCTAAAGATTTTTAAAAAAAAGACTCAAAATACTATTTTAAAAAGTGAAATTGTTGAAAAAAATGATGGCAAGGCGACATATATTTTAAAAAGATTGTTTAAAGCATATATGACAAATTCACATCAGTTGCCGGATGAAGGTTTAAAGCATATTCTATTTTCTTTAAGAGAAAAATTAGATGAATTTATGGAAAATGAAAACAATGTATCCATTACTCAATTCCTTAAACTAAGGAAGACTTTAATTGTTGATGAAAAAAAGAAAGAAATTGAAACTTTTTTAAGAGATAAACGTTTCATAGATATTACTGACAAACAGCATGAAAAACTCATCGAAAACACTTCAAATGAAATTGCATCTTTATTAAAAAGCAAAAAAGAGCTTGATGATTTTTTAAAGGAAATAGCTAACGATAGTTTAATGAAAAAGATATTAAAAAGTGAATATGTAAAAGATAGTACATATCTTAAAGATAAAATATTACAATTTAGAGGAATATTAGACAACTCAATATTGAATGCTACCCCAAATTGGAAAAGCATACTTTCTCGTGGAATATGTGACTATATTTCTAATCTTACTGATCAAGAAGCTATAAATGAATATGAAAAACTCTATGCTGGCGTTATGGAGTTAATTTAATGTGCGGAATCTGCGGGGTTTTCGGCAAAAGTGACTCAAGCCAAACAAGCTCTATGCTCGATGCCTTGCTTCATAGAGGACCGGACGGAAATAAAATCTCAAATTCCCCCTGGGGCTACCTCGGATTCTGCCGCCTTGATATTTTCGGTCCTCCAGGTGTTAATCAGCCCGCCATTTCATCAGACTGCAAAATTGCCCTCATCTTCAACGGTGAAATCTATAACTTCAAAGAACTAGCCAAATCCCTTACAAATATAGATGAAATCCTCGATGAAGCGAGTCTGATTTTAGAGTTGTACCTGACATATGGAGAATCTTGCTTTAGCAAGCTCAAGGGAATGTTTGCCATTGCCATTTTGACTCCGCAGGAAATCATACTCGCAAGAGATCCCTTGGGGATTAAACCTTTAGTGTACTGTGTTCAAAATGGGTCACTCTATTTTGCATCTGAAATCAAAGCTCTTTTAAGAATCTGGAGAAAAAGCATCGAAATCGACAAGGATGCTCTGGCCGAGGCTGCGGTTTTCGGCTTTATATTCGACATGGAAAAAACCATGTTCAAGGAGATCAAGCAAGTTCCGCCGGGATCCTATCTATGCTTTAATGAAAATAAGATTCAACTCGAAAAATTTTCCAATCTTAACCCCTCTTTTTACGGGGCCGAGATTTGGAACTTGGATGATACAGAAAAAAAGATAGTTGATCTGATGGACTCAGCTTCCAGATTGTATTTGAATCATTCAAAGCATTCTCAGGCAATTTATCTTTCAGGTGGGATCGATTCTACGCTGATGACACAGTTTTTACAGAAAAACAGTGATCAAAAACTGGATACCTTTACCCTTTTTGATGACGGCAGCAGCGAAGATCGTCACTACGCAGAAAAGGTTGCGCGAGAACTTGGCACGAATCACCAAGAATTCAAAACTGACGGGGAGGAATGCATAAGATTTCTCGACCATTATCTTTACCATTACGAATCACTTGTTACCGACGGAATTTACAATGTCCTTGGCAGCTTGGCCTTTCATATTTTGTCTCATAAAATCAGTAAAAGCCATAAAGTCGCTTACTGTGGTGAGGGGGCTGACGAGCTGTTCGGAGGCTATTACTGGATGCACTCTCACCCTTTGGGCTTGGGAGACAGGCTCAGGGCAAGGTCGGCAGCGGTTAACAACGGCCGGACACGGATTCATGAGTACATCATGGAAAAATTTCCGGATGATGACACAAAAGCATCGGATATGAGAAGAGAAATATTCGATTTTTTAATGGGACCCGGTCTTACCAATTGCCACCTTTGGAGCGTTGACCGATCAAGCTCGGCATTCTCATTTGAGGCTAGGCCATTATATCTTTTCGATGACATAAGAAAATGGGCGCTATCTCTCTCCATCGAAAACAAGGTGTCGAATGATTTAAAGACCAAATTGATTTTGAAGGAATATGCCATATCAACCGGGAATCCTCTCTTGCATGAAATTTCTGAGCGCAAAAAGATCGGCATGCCTTCTGCCCTAAGCGTCTCTTTAAATAAACTTATTTCCTATTCCGAAAAGGAATTTAAAAACAGGCAGGGCAAGCATGATTTGCCGCATAAGGAATACGCCGCATTTCTGCATACAGATCTTGAAAAGCTCCTTTTTGACAAATTCTATCAAATTTTCGTGATTGATAGAGGTAAAGTTTCTCCTAATATGGAAGACATTACATAAATGGCCCACTGGCAGATTTTCGACCGGGTGAAGTGTGCTAAAGACTTGGTAGATTCTGCTTTAAAAATATTTATGATTAATGCAGATGAGCTTGACAACAAATTGATTGAGCGCAGGCTCTGAGATAGCCAATTGCATTCAAGGGTGTATAATGGGAAGGGTTTGGATCTGCAATACGGATGTAGAATCCGAATGGTCAACTCCTATGAACGCTGAGGTGCCCAAAAGGGGCGTTCGGCAGGTTATTTTCAATTATTTTGAGGAGATTTTATTAGCCAGCGCCGGTCCTTCTAACATCGCCATCTTGAGAAAAAAACCTGATACTGAGTTTACGGATTATCTCAAGAATTTGGGGATTGAATTGCCGACTATCCTTGTGGCCGGAGAAAGCTCTGCCAAACCATGGTTACCGACATCGCAACTCGTTATTAAAAACCCGTCCTTGATAAACATCCTTTCCAAGCTAGTTTCTGATGGGAAGGCAAGTATTTTGGCAAGTTTCGGTGTTTCTAAAATGGTTGAACAAATTGCCGAACTCTCAGGCCTATCTCTTCCTTCAGCTGGATTTGAAACTTCAAAATTCGTCAGCCGCAAATCATTTTCTCGTATTATTAGTAAAAAATTGGGAATACATATCCCTGACGGAGAAATTTGCAACAGCGCTAAGGAAGCTATAGTGGCTGTTAAAGCCATGCGGTCCAAAATCAGAGAATGTCCGGTGGTCGTAAAGCCGGAATTGGGCGCTGCCGGTCGGGGACAACTAATCATCAAAAAAGAAGAAAGTATTAATCGTATAAACGATATAATAAGCGAAGAGTATCTAAAATCATGCGGTACTCCGCTTATCGTTGAACGATGGCACCCTAACGCCATAACACTTTCCTATGAATTTCATGTACACAGGGATAAAGATAGATTCAGGAGCATCACTCTTCGTAAGGCACTGAAAGATGATAAAAATAGGGATTATGGATATTTCTATCCAGCCGATGTTAAAGACAAAGTTTTTAACGAAATCCAGGAGGCCGCAAACAGCCTTGCTATTGAATTATGGGAAAAGTATCGATACTATGGACCCGTTCGATGTGATGCCCTTTTCTTCCAAGATGGAGGTGTATTTCCTGTTCTTGAGCTAAATGCACGCCATTCTTTCTTCCATTTTATTGATTTGTTACATGCAAAATTATCACCTCGCAGTATGGGGCTATTTTGCTGGGTTTTTTTTCGGTCCCCTGGACAGATTAAGTTCGCACAATTCATCGAAGATATAATTGGAATGGATTTAATGTTCACACCGGATAAACAAGAAGGCATTGTAGTGCCTATCTGGGGCACGGTAACTGCGGCTGAAAGCATAGTGGAAATGGGTGGCGATTTCCCATTGCGAAGGCTTTTTGTTTTAATCCTTTCAAATACTAAACATAAGGCCCACAAGATTGCCCATGCATTGCGAAAAAAATTAGGGGCGCTGAAATGAAACGAGACGCTGTTGCCATGTTAACATTGATACTATGTCTGATATTTGATGTTTATGCCTCTAAAAGCCTGCATGGATACCCCAAGCACACTCCACCATATAGTCAATCGGAGAAAGGGATTAATGGGGTTGATCCTGTTAGGGAATAGGATGCCTTTTTATCCGGCCGAGGCGCCAGTTCCCTTCCCGCAAGTTCTTTTGGGCAACTATTATATCTTCGTCTATTCAGATCGGCTATTTATCCCGAAAACGGCTCGCAATTTTCCGGTTCACCCGTTCCAGAACATCCCATACTTCTTTGGCTTCAGGAGCGAGACGCCACTCCTCGGGTTTCGTGGCGTATTTTTCACCTGTTTTGGCAAGCCTGTAAAAATGCACGGTGCAGCCCCGGTACTCTCCTTTGCCGTTCCATTGCGTGAAGTTGCCGGGGAAGATTCCCGCGATCTGCCAGCCGCCTTTGATACACCAGTTCTGTGTAATGTCATGCCAGGTTTCGCAAAATGTTGTAAAGTATTCTGCCCCGGAATGTGCGGCAATCGTGTGCGTCACCCGCCTCCGGCTAACGATGTGTCCATTTTGATGGCCGAGCTGGTGACATGGCTCAATACGCCCACGGATATCCACCCGGTGCTTATTACCGGTATCACCCAGTTTCAGCTTGTTCACATCCATCCGTTTTTGGATGGAAACGGCCGGACCTCCCGCCTGCTTTCCACCCTGTGCCTTTACCGATCCGGTTATGATTTTAAGCGGTTGTTCACCATCAGTGAATACTATGATCGGGATCGAGCCTCTTTTTATAGTGCGATTCAGGGCGTAAGGGAGCAGGACCTGGACATGACCGGCTGGTTGGAGTACTTCATCGTCGGATTGTCAACCCAGTTAACCGAAGTTAAAAAGCGGGGGGAGCTGGCTATTCGCAAGGACGTGCTGGTCGGGAAATATGACCTTTCGAAAAGGCAGTCTATGGCCTTGGCGTATCTGTTTGAACAAGGAAAGATAACCATTCAGGAATATGAAGCCCTTTGCCCAAAGATTAGCCGCCGAACGTTGCAGCGCGATTTTAAGTACATGCTCGAAAAAAATGTGATCCGTGAAAAGGGCGTCGGCGGAGCGACCGATCCGACCCGGCACTACGTTTTGGTCGAGTTATGACAAGCTATGACATCGAGCTGTGACATATCTGTGACAGCTGCTGTGACACTTGTTCACGAATGATGCCGTCGGAATTTTTAGAGGGAAGTCCATATGGGCTTTAGTGTCACATCTTGATCAGCGCATTAGTTGGAAACAGATGCTATCGAAGAAACATGGGGTATAGGTAAGGTCTATAAAAATATAAATTTCTAAAATATATTGAAATAATTATAAAATATGACACATCAGTATGCAAAATCAATTCGTAAAAAGCTGCGGGAGCTGTCAGGTCTTGCGCATGAGCGCGAATTGAGCAGGGCATAGGATGACGATTTACTTGTCTGCAGAGCGATCAAGCTGGTTTTTTGTCCAAAGAAGATGTTCCGGAGAAAGTGGCCGAGGCCCCATGGCTATAGTAAGATTTGACGCCAAACAGACCCCCTTACGATAATTGGTCGTAAAACATCCCCTTCTTTTATGATATTTAATCTTATAATATACTTGACTTTTTTGACCTATGAGATATCTTCACGGTTATGAAACGAGCAATTGACCAGATTCTAAAACAATGGAAAGACAGCCGCGTCAGGCAGCCACTTCTAATAAGAGGTGCGCGGCAAGTTGGGAAGACTTATTCGGTAACTGAATTTGGCAGGACAGCATTTGAAAATACTGTTTCTGTGAATTTTGAAGAACAGCCGGAATTGAGCCGTTGTTTTTCGGACTTTGATCCCAAGGGAATCATTGACCGATTATCCATTCTGACACGCAAGACAATCAGCCCCGGACGTACGTTATTATTTCTGGATGAAATCCAGGAATGCCCGAAGGCGATTACTTCTTTGCGATATTTCCTTGAGAAATTGCCGGAACTTCATGTTATCGGCGCTGGATCGTTGATTGAGTTTGCGTTGCGCGCTGAGGACTTTCGTATGCCTGTCGGCCGTGTGCAAAGCGTATATATGTATCCCATGTCATTTGGAGAATTCCTGATAGCAGTTGGTGAAGAGAGATTACTAAACTATATCCATACGGTTGATCTGCAAACTGGAATGGAGCAGGTTTTTGCAACCAGACTTGAACAGCTATTAAGGCAATACCTGTTAGTCGGAGGAATGCCAAGAGTTGTTAATGCCTTTGAAAATAAGGTTTTGATGGAAGAATTACAGAGACTGCAATCCGGGCTTATTCGAACTTATACAGATGATTTTGCCAAGTATGCATCAACCGCAAAACATAAATATTTGAAAGAAGTCTATTCCAGCGCCCCACAAATGGCTGGTCGGCGTTACAAGTATTCACATGTAAATCCAGGTATCGAAGCTAAATTCCTGAAGGAGGCGCTTGGGTTGCTATGCGATGCGCGATGCCTGTCTAAAATATGCCACGCATCCGGTGCTGGAGTACCTCTTTTTGCAACTACCAATAAACGTAAATTCAAAATAGCATTTCTTGATGTCGGTCTTATGCAAAATGCTCTTGGCGTGCAGGACTCTATTATTCTTGATAACTCTATTATGCAAATCAATGCAGGCAGTGTTGCAGAGCAGTATGTCGCTCAAGAGCTGCTTGCCTGCGCGGATCCTTATTCTGACAAAAAATTACATTTTTGGGCAAGAGAAGCCCGAGGAAGCTCTGCTGAAGTTGATTTCCTAATAGAAATCAAAGGCATGCCGATACCGGTGGAGGTGAAGGCCGGCGCAAGGGGTTCACTGAAGAGCATGAGGCTTTTTCTTAAAGAATATCCCAAAACACTGCTCGGTGTCCGATATTCAATGCACGAGTTGTCATATTTTGATCAAATACTGTCTATTCCACTATATATGATTAGCCAGACAGAACGCCTGGTCCGGAGTTGCAGTTATTGCCTTGAAGACAGGCTTCAGGGTGACACCAAGGGGACATCCGTGTAGAACGTTCACAATTCCAAAACAAGAAACTATCTGAGTTTGCGGGACATCCTATATTATAAGTTTCCTATCATATCAGGAACGAATGTTATAATATTAGGGAAGTCACGGAAGTCCCACGGAAGTCCCATGTGTTTAAAAGAACAAAAGACACCAAAGGAAAAAATCAGGCCGCTATTGTCTGTTTGTTTATCGGAATTTTGCTTAAAATCAATTCCTTTAAATCCAGCTTGTGAGTGGCATTATCAATATCAATACCGACAAGGTTTCCACCTGAGTCATAATCAAGCACCACTCCGGGGGAAACTTCTTTGCTTTCAACGCTCTGTTTTGCTGAAAAGTCAATATACATTGAATCTGTTTCCGGGTAATAGGCTATTTTCATGGTTTGAATCCTCTGTCTGGAAATGCATTATGTATGGTTACCTGGTCATCAAGCGTTACCACACGTAAAAATCGTCCATCGATTTCCTCAATGGGTGCCCAGTAACGATATCGGTTATGTTCCTGCCTCTCGAATCCCACAGGATTTTCCAGGACTCTAATACACCACTCTTTTCGAATATAAGAACGCTTTCTTAAAACCTCTTTCTCAAAATATTCCGTGAACTTGTAATCCCGCATAAAATAATATTATATCTTAGCAAAATGACAAAGTAAACGTTTTCTCTACATTAATTGTTTGCAAAAACCGGGTGCTTTGCAGCCGGATACAAACTCAACGATTAAAGCACTGACGCGCTTTGACGGGGTTACCCATTAGATGCTGATCTTTATACACACTTGACACCGTGGGGTTTTTGGGGAATGATTTTAATTGGTTGAAAACATTGAATATCGAATATCGAACAAGGAACCGCAGAATGATGAATGGTTTACTTCGACATTCGAT
>JAUVVL010000301.1 GCA_030604635.1 Desulfobacteraceae bacterium | reverse complement strand
TGGCAAGGATTATGAGAAATATTTCCTTCGCGCGAGGGATAAAGATGGCGTCCGTTTTGTCAAGGCCAGGGTTCATACAGTAACAGAAATTCCTGAAACCGGTGATCTTGTTGTAAAGTATGCCGATGAAGCCGGTGAAATGCAGGAAGAAATTTTCAGTATGGTTGTTCTATCGGTGGGCCTTCAGATTCCGGATACATCTGTTGATCTTGCAAAACGTCTGGGAATAGAACTTAACCAATATAACTTTGTGGATACCAATACCTTTACACCGGTGGCTACATCAAGACCTGGCATCTATACCTGCGGCGTGTTTCAGGGGCCAAAGGACATTCCAGGCTCTATTACCGAAGCCAGTGCCGCTGCCTGTTTGGCCGGCGCCGACCTGGCTGAAGCAAGGGGAACAGAAATTCCCAAAGTTGAACTTGTCGAAGAGATCGATGTTACCAAAGAAGAGCCTCGCATAGGTATTTTTGTCTGTAACTGCGGTATCAACATCGGCGGTATTGTGGATGTAACGGCGGTTCAGGAATATGCGGCAAAACTACCATATGTCGTATTTACGGACCAGAATCTCTTTACCTGCAGCCAAGATACCCAGGACAAAATAAAGGAGATGATCATTGAGCACAAACTAAACCGTCTTGTGGTCGCCTCGTGCAGCCCCAAGACCCATGAGCAGATGTTCATGGAAACCCTCGAGGCATGCGGTATAAACAAATATCTGTTTGAAATGGCCAACATCCGGAATCAGGACTCTTGGATACATTCCAAGGATCCGGAGGCGGCTACCGAGAAAGCCAAAGACCTTGTCCGCATGTCAGTGGCAAGGGCTGCAAAGCTGAAGACGCTTAAGGAGAAGGTCGTACCGATTACCAAGCAAGCGCTTGTTATCGGCGGCGGCGTTGCCGGTATGAATGCCGCGCTGAGCCTTGGCAAACAGGGATTCGATACTGTTCTGGTTGAAAAGGAAGCTCAGCTTGGCGGTTTTTCACGAAAGCTTCACCATACCATTGATGAAGATGATATTCAGAGGCCATTTCCCAGGCCCAGGCGGCAGCTTCGAGAGCCACGACGTTCCTTGCGAAACCGGAGATCAAGCTTTCGGCCATTACGGCCAAGGTTGATGTTGACTATTGTGTCAAGTGTCTGACCTGTGTGCGTTCGTGTCCCTTTGAGGTGCCTGTCTTTAATGTGGATGAAAAAATCATAGAAATCAATGAGGCTATCTGCCATGGATGCGGCGTGTGCGCCTGTGTCTGTCCAAGGCAGACAATTCAGTTAAGTTACTATGAAGACGATCAAATAATTAGTAAAATAGATGCATTGCTTGCGGAGGGTATGTAATGGCCGATTTTGAACCTACGATTATCGCATTTTGCTGTGATTACTGAGGATATTCAGCCGCGGACCTGGCAGGTTCCATGCGACTCGATTATCCGACCAACATTAAGATCATCAGGGTTCCATGCACCGGGAAGATTGATGTTATGCATCTTTTGAGGGCAATCCAGAAAGGTGCTGACGGAGTGTATGCGGTGGGCTGCCTGGAAGGAAACTGTCACTACAATGAAGGAAACCTCAGAGCCCGCGAACGGGTTGAGCATGTTCGGAACCTGCTTGAGGAGGTAGGCCTTGAAGGTGACAGGGCAAGGATGTATAACCTTTCTTCAGGCGAAGGCCCTACTTTTGCGGCTTATGCAAAGGAGATGACCGAGAACATACAGGCTCTTGGCCCCAATCCATTAAAAAAATGGGAAAAAGCTTAAAAGCGAAATGAAAAATATAAACTCATATAAATCCGCGCGAAGCATCCTGAGTGGGATAAATCCGTGTTCTGAAATCCGAAATTGAATAGGGAGGGAGTATGATAGTTGCCGAGAGAAAACCCTTTGAAGAGATAAAAGACCTTCTCAAGGGCTACAAGAAGGTACTGAACGTGGGCTGCGGGACCTGCGTGGCGGTGTGTCTGACCGGTGGAGAAAAGGAGGTCGACGTATTAAATGCCGAGCTTGATATGGCCCGCAAGCTGGACGAAAATCCCATCGAAATGGGAGCGTTCACTATAGAAAGGCAGTGTGACCGGGAGTATCTCGAAGCTTTGGATGATATGGTTGATGACTATGAAGCAATTTTGTCTATGGCCTGCGGTGCCGGGATACAGTTTTTGGCTGAACGCTTTCCAAATAAGCCGGTTTTGCCTGCGGTGGACACAACCTTTATCGGAGTCAACCAGGATGTAGGCTGGTATGAGGAACGGTGCCGTTCTTGCAGCAGCTGCGTTTTGGGTTGGACAGGCGGTATCTGACCTGTGACCATGTGTGCCAAGGGTCTTTATAACGGTCCCTGCGGCGGAACCGACAATGGCAGCTGCGAGATTCACCAGGATCAGCCCTGCGCCTGGTTTAAGATTTACGAGCGTCTGGCCGGCCAGGACCGCCTGGATCTCATTATGGAGTTTAAGCCGATAGTGCAGTGGAAGAACCAGAAGCCGAGGACATTGATGCAGCCGGGTTACAAGAAACCAGAAGAAGCCGAATAAGATGAACAAGTAAACGTGACAAAAGATCTTAATGAATTTATAATCAGCACAGGGGAAGCATATGAAATCAGGAAGCAATTTGGAAAAAGTTTTAGAGGCCGGTCATTTTGCATTTACAGGTGAACTGGGTCCCCCCCGGGGCACAAATGCCGAAGAGGTGAGGGAAAAGGCCCAATATTTGAAGGGAATGGTGGACATGGTCAATATTACCGATAACCAGACCGCTGTTGTCCGTATGGCGAGCTGGGCCGCCTGCATGATATTAATTCAGGAAGGGCTGGAGCCTAATTTTCAGATGGTCTGCCGGGATCGGAACCGCCTGGCCATGCAGGCCGACATTTTAGGGGCCTATACCCATGGCGTGAGGAACATGCTGTGTCTTTCCGGCGACCATTGTATGTTTGGCGACCATCCGGATGCCATGGGAGTATTTGATATAGATTCCATACAGATGATAAACATGGTTAAGACAATGCGTGATGAAGGCAAGTTTCAGTCCAGTGCGGACATAGAGGACCCGCCCAAGATCTTTATCGGTGCGGCTGCAAATCCATTTGCTGACCCGTTTGAATGGCGAGTACACCGTCTTGCTAAAAAGATAAATGCCGGGGTCGATTTTATCCAGACCCAGTGTATTTACAACATGGATAGATTCAAGAAATGGATAAAAGAGGCCAATGACATGGGTTTGACCGAAAAGGCCTATATCTTAGCGGGCGTGACCCCAATGAAGAACGTAGGTATGGCCAGGTACATGCAAAAGAAAGTGCCGGGGATAGAGGCCCCGGAAGAGCTTATCGATCGTCTGAAGGGGGTTGACAAGAAAAAAGTGGCTGATGAGGGCATCAAGATAGCCTGTGAGCAGGTTGAGGAATTCAAGGAGATGAAGGGTGTGCACGGTGTCCATATGATGGCCATTGAGTGGGAACACAAGGTTCCCGAGATCGCCGAGCGGGCCAAAGTCTTGCCCAGACCTGTGATGGATTAAATCGAAGAACACTCAAGGCAAAACGGATAGCGTTACAAACAAAGCAAAAGCTCTCATGATCGGCTGTGTTTTACAACTAAGCACATGTATTCATAAATAAGATCACGTATTTATAACTTGGTTTATTCATTCTATGTATGCAAAAGTATAAAGTGCCTAAAGTGAACTAAAGTGCCTAAACCTGCCCGCCGGCCGGCAGGCGGGGTTAAGGTATTCTGTCAATTTTAATTATAATTGATCGCGCTGAAAGCGCGTTCCTCAACCCTGGCCCAGACCGATCACCAATACTCTATACTCTAAAAGTCAGGTCTGGAATGATGC
>JAUVVL010000326.1 GCA_030604635.1 Desulfobacteraceae bacterium | reverse complement strand
CAACATTTTGCACGAAGTGAAGCTTTAGCTTTATCCTCAAAATACTCAATGTATTCCTGTGGTTAAAATTTTCGCCTTCCTTGAACTTGAATCCCGCTTTAGCGGGAAGCATTTTTCAAAGGTCTCGATTTGTTTGCTTCTTATTGAATATGCTTCTGAATATTTTATCATCTGCGGTCATACATTTTTTCTTCAACAGTTTGTATTTCTCCAGCAGTTCTTTCCCTTCTTTAGATAAACATGTGCCGTTCTTTTTATCCGTATACACGATTCTGGTGTTCAAATGTTTCTCCGTGGATTTAATCTTGCTCCAGACCGCTTTATAAGACATTTTCATAATTTTTGCGGCTTGATTAATAGATCCAGTATTTTCAATATTCTCCAGGATTTCCATTCTCCCTTTGCCGATAATGATATTATCATGTTCATCAACGATCCACTGACTCGATTTTAATTTAAGTTCTACCATGTTTCTAACTCGGATAAACCGGAAATGTAAATTTAGCAAAATAATTGATGGCAAAATAATTATTTTAAAGAATCAGATTTTCTTTATTTATTTTGTCCAATAAATTACTACCTGTCCGTCGATCTATTGATTGGCACAGGAATCGCCCTTGGCTTTGCCATGGCCCTCGGTACTGTTTTTTGTTCATGGATTTGTCCTTTCGGCCTGCTTTCAGAATTGACATATGAACTGGGATGGCGTGTTTTGCCGAAAAAATACAAGGGATTAACAACCAAACGCAATGTGTTTTACATCAAAATCTTTATTTTTTCCCTTGGGCTATCAGGTTTTTTGCTCTTTTCCACTACCCCGGTATTGAACCAGCTTTCCCTGCCGGCCTGGTATTCAAGGATCTTTCAATTCTATTTTGAGCAGAAACATGTTTCTCTTGCCATACTCTTTCTATTCATGATTCTTCTTGTTGAATTTGCTGCCCGCGAGCGGTTATGGTGCCGCTATATCTGTCCTCAATCCTTTCTTTTGATTATAGCCAAGCTTGTCAATCCCGCCAGGTTAAATGTGGGTTTCCAGGAAGGAAAATGCCTGTGCAAAAAAGGGCGGGACCCCTGTCGTCAAGCCTGTTCCCTCTCCCTGGCCCCCAAGCAGTTGAGCCATATTCTGGAGACAGAGTGTAACAACTGCGGTGACTGCATCGTGGCCTGTAATAAAATGGGAAAGGCCCTGCAGTTTCAATTCAAAACCTTCAAGTACTGACCTCGTCAAGTAGTTAAGTTGTTATTTTCCACTCAACTATTTGACGATATCTGACCTTACGGGCTAAGAAATAGGATTCTCCCATTTTAGGCCTGAGAATCGGCCAAAATCACCGTCAGTGGAACAAAGTATAAGGCCATGTTCAATAGAAAGAGCTGCTAAGTGAGCATCTGGTATTAAATTCGATCGCATGGCTTGTTCTGTCAGCATCGGTCCAAGAATTTCATAGTGGCGCTCGGTAGGCAGCGGTATCCAAACAGAAGAACAGTCAATCCATTCCTCTACTTGCTTCCAGGCCTCACCGATAGGTTCAGGCCGTTCGAAAATGCGTGGATTTGTGACAATACGCACAAATGCAAGAATGCTGGGCCATGGAAGTCCAACAGGTGCGGTTTCGTTAAGGCGGGAATCAAGCCATGATCGGGCTTTTTCATGTTGCGAAAATGTATCTACATGAGAATATATGAGCAGATTTGCATCGATCAGAATCATTTGAATTCCTCACCTTCAGTTAGGGAGAGGACTTCAGAGATATCATCAAGACTGCCTATTAAACAACGGCCTAAAGAAACCGACCGGGTTTGATAATTCTTATCGGGCTGAGACGGTGTTATCATTTCCTTCAAGCCAGACCTTAAAGCTTCGTTGATAATGGCTTTAAAGCTGGCTTCCCGGCTCCTGCAAACTCGCTTTAGGATCGCAGCGACATCATCATCTATGGTAAGTGTTGTTCTCATACTTCAAAACATAATATATTTGATGTTTTGATGTCAAGCATAAATTGATACCAATACTCAGCGAAATAATTTGTTCTCTGCTCCAGACAATTTGACCGGTCTGCTCCCCGCCGCGAAGCACTGCCGCAAGGCAGAACCCCAGCCCTTTAGGGCGGGGAGCTTCACTTAAATCAATGTAAAAAGATCTCTGATAAAGTAAAGAATTAAAGGCTTCAGAATGCAGCTAGGCTGGAAGCTTGGCAGGCATCCGAGGCTTGCTATAGAACTTGAAGGTATTTTCAGCGATGATGATGCTCTTGCAATTGTTAATCGACGTGCTGAATTTTATAAAGAGAACAGTAAACATGGCGAAAGGTTTGCTGAAGTATTCAAGCTCTCAGATTTTAAGACACGAGTCTGAGTCGTTAATATTTAAAAGCCAGATAAATTCTTCATGAAATTTTCGGGTTAAGGTGGTTACTGTAATTTCCCGTGTTCTGCAAGTTCTTCCAGACCGCTACGGTCTAAAAGCTTTATATCCCGGCCACTTACTTCTATCAAATTCTGCTTGTTCATTTTTGCTAAAATTCGCGACAGTGTTTCAGGGATTGTTCCCAGAAGACTGGCCAGCTGCCCCTTTGAAATATTCAGGGTTACAAAATCTTCTTGTCCCTGTTCATTTGCTAAATACAAAAGATATGAGGCCAGCCGGCCCGGAACTTCTTTTAAGGAAAGATTTTCTATCTGAACCGTAAACTGGCGGAGCCGCACGGAAAGAATCGCAAGCATATTCAGGGAAAGAGAAGGATTGTTGGATATCAGGTCAACAAAAGCAGTCCTTGGGAAAAACAGTAGATGGCTTTTGAGAATAGTCTGGGCATTGGCCGGAAATTTCTGCCCGGAAAAAACCGGAACTTCACCAAACGGATTCCCGGGTCCATAAATATGAAAAATCTGTTCTTTACCTTCGAAGGAGACTTTATAGATTTTTACTTTACCGGCCGCAACAATATAAAAACCGCTACAGTCATCTCCTTCCAAAAAGACAGTCTTACCCTTATCATAAAACTTGTCTATGGCGATTTGTTTGATTTCGTTCAATTGATCTTCAGGAAGACCGCTGAAAAGTGGGACCTGTGAGATGATATCAATAATTTTTTTCATAATTTTCCTCTTTTTTTGAAAATTATCACTCCTTTTTGACATAAGTCAAGGCATCGGATTTATTTGTAATGTAAAAAAATATAAAAAGGCAGGGAAAATCTTTATTTCGACCTTGAAAACCTGGTCCTTTGGGCCAGGTCAGAGTTAACCGGCTCTGCCAGAAGAGACGGCGCAAAAGTTTGAAGTGAACTAAAGTTTAAAGTGAGCTAAAGTTAAGGAATTCTGCCAATTATATATAAAATCAGCGGAGCGACCCGCCCGCCTCGCCTGAGCGAGACAACAAAAGGACGAAGGGCATTGAGTACGGCTCGCGATGGCGGGCAGGAGCGACT
>JAUVVL010000215.1 GCA_030604635.1 Desulfobacteraceae bacterium | reverse complement strand
GCAGACAGGCATTGGCGGGCAGGTGATTAACATTGTCTTCTATCCTCCGTCTCATTGCTTAAGACAGCTAAAGAGTTAAGAGCAGATAGGCATTGGCGGGCAGGTCACTTCAAACTTTAGGCACTTTTGGGTTTCTTTGTCGGATCCAGGATAGGTCTTTTGACATAAAATACGTAATCGAATTTACGAATTAGAGCACTAAGGAGGAAGGCATGGCTAAAGAAAGACAGCTAACCATCACCAATCCGGCAATAGGCGGTTCCGGCTACCTCACCCTGTCGAACATCCAGGCGGATGCGGCAATTGAAGCGGGTTTTCATGCGGCCATCCACCAGTGCCGGGGTCTTGCCCAGGCCGGCGGTCCGCTCTGCGTGGACGTGATGGTCCGCGAACATGAGGTGAAGGGTTCGGTTCCCCATCATGTGGACTACGTCAACGGCTTTGACATGGCCGAGGCCTGGCGGGCAGTCTCCTCTGCAAAGGACTTTGAAAGATCGTTTCCCAGGGGACTCACCGTGGTGACCGATTTCTATGTTGAAGAGCCGATTCTTGTCTCCGGCAGCCGCAAAGGCCCTAGATATCTCACCAGAGAGGAGTTTCTCAAAAAGTTTGAGGAACTCATCGACAAGGGTTACGACCTGAGGGTGGTGGCCTATGACTTTAAAAAACACAAACTACGCACCATAGTGAAAGGCCCGTTCTCCTTGGGTGTTATTGTGGCGGATCTTGACATAAGGCAGGACGACCGATTCATAACCCTGCCCAAGGAAGCGGCTGTAAAAGGGATACTCAATAACGTGCCTCAAAAGGCAGACCCAGCCGCTAATGAGAAGATACGGAAACTCAACCAGGACGCCTTTGCAAGCGGATACGCGGCCAGGGAACAGTTCGTCGGATCACAGGACGAGAGGATCATCCTCATATAGCCTGTATTCCTCACGAGTCTTCTTGCCCTGAACTACAGTGAAGGAAGTTTGCCGTAGGTACTACAGGTGCCATTTCGAAATTGCAAGGCGAGAGCCCATTATCCGGGCTCTCGCTTTTATTTTTTTGGTAACAGTTTTATTCGTAATAGTTCAGCCACAAAGACACTAAGACACTAAAATTATAATATGATTCTTTTAATGCCATTTTTAATAAGAGGCACGTTAAAATTGACAAGAAACCCAAAATAATAATTAACAATTAATTATTAATTATCTCCCCTCTTCTTTGTGACTTAGTGGCTGAACTGTTACTTTTATTCTTTGTTGATCTCGTTGCGCAGGGGATGTAGAATTATTATAATTCTCCGCAACCCATAACCCGAAACTCGAATAAAATGATTCTGCACATCGACATGGATGCCTACTATGCTTCGGTTGAGCAGCTGGACAATCCCGGTATTGCCGGCAAATGCGTGATTGTGGGCGGGCTTTCCGGTCGAAGCGTTGTCTCTGCCGCAAGTTACGAGGCCAGAAAATTCGGCATCCATTCCGCCATGCCCATGTATCAGGCTCGACAAAAGTGTCCGCACGGCATATTTATTCGGCCCCGCATGGATCGCTATAAAGCTTTGTCACAAAAGATCATGTCTTTGCTCGAAAGTTTTTCTCCATGTGTTGAACCGGTCTCAATTGATGAGGCTTACGTTGATATTGCCGGCTGCGAAAGGCTTCACGGTGAGCCGCGGGAGATTGCCGTTAGTATTAAGCAAAAGATAAAAGAAACCGTAAACCTGACATGCTCGGTTGGCATTGGGGCCAACAAGTTTATCGCAAAAATTGCATCCGATATGAATAAGCCCGACGGCCTGACCATAATTCTGCCGGATCAGACACCGCAGTTTATAGAAAACCTTCCCATCCAAAAGGTGCCCGGTGTTGGGGAAACAAGGCGTCGCCAACTTGAGGATATGGGTATAAAAACGCTGGGTGATGTCAGAAAATATCCTGAAAAAATGATTTTGAAAAAGCTCGGCAAGTTCGGCCAAAGGCTTCTTGAGCTTTCCGCCGGCATCGATGATTCCCCGGTCACCCCCGGCAGCCGGCATAAATCTGTCAGCACTGAAGAGACCCTCCCGCAAGATATTGACGACAAAAAACTGCTTAGCAATTATCTCCTGGTGCAGGCCGAATCTGTTGCCAGAGAACTCAGAAAAAAGGACCTGAGGGCCAAAACCATAACCCTAAAGATAAAACATGCTGATTTTAAACAGGTGACAAGAAGCGTTACCCTGCCAGCCCCGACGCAGTCTTCCGAAACAGTTTACATGACGGCGTCAAAACTGCTGAGGGCTTACAAGATTATTACAAAGGTAAGGCTCATCGGTGTGGGAGCGTCCGGCCTGGTATCTGCTTCCGTACCGGTTCAGATGGATATTTTTGAAAACACAGAAAAAAGAAGTCACAACTGGGAAAAGGTGGGCAGGGCTGTGGATACCATCACTCAAAAGTTCGGAAAAGATGTTATCAAGCGCGGAACCCTTTCTGATAAATAATGCCTGCAGCTTGTGATCAAAGCGAACTAAGTGCTCTGATTCGTAAGTTCGATGACGTATTTTTTTATATTGTTTCACCGCCCGCTTCGCTTGAGACGCAAAGGTCGCAGAGCTAAATAATATTTCTTTTGCCGTTGAGGGGACGGCAAAAAAAATAGCTCAAGCTTTATAAAAGTAATATTATATTGAAATACAGGTGGTTATTTCTTTATTTTACAAGGATGCATGTTTTTGCTTTCCGCCCTCTCAGCGGAAAGCAAAAAAAAACAAATTCTCTGCGACCTCTGCGTCTTTGCGGTGATTATAAATTATCCAATTATAATACGATACCATATTTAAGAATACGTGTACTAAGTGATATGAGTGGTAAATCAAGAAATAAAGTACGATCCGGGAGGGCTTCATGCCTGCTGGGAGCCCATTTTTCCATTGCAAAGGGTCTGCATAATTCCATTTATGAGGCCCAGGCCCATGACTGCAACGCCCTCCAGATATTCACCAAAAACTCCAGCACATGGAAGGAACGGATACTGTCACAGGACGAGATAGACCGCTTTGACCAGGCAAGGGAACGCACCGGCATAACGGCAATCGCTTCACATACGTCTTATCTGATCAACCTGGCAACCTATGAAAAGAAAAAGCATGTCATGTCATGCAATGCCCTCAAACAGGAACTTGTCAGATCCTCGACCCTGGGAATCCCTTTTATCGTGCTTCACCCCGGATCTCACATGGGAAGGGGTGAAAACGAAGGAATACGACGAATCGCCGACAGCATAAACAGAATATTCTCCCAAACCCCCAGCATAAAGACGCGCCTTCTCCTTGAAACCACCGCAGGTCAGGGCTCCGGCCTGGGTCATACCTTTGAACAGCTTGCATCGATTATGGATAAGGTTGAAAATAGAGACCGGCTCGGGATCTGCCTCGATACCGCCCACATCTTTGCGGCAGGCTACGATATCCGTACACCGGCGGCATACCGCAAAACAATAGATGCTTTTGATGCCATAACAAGCCTTAAGCATCTTTATTTTATTCATTTAAATGATTCAAAAAAAGATTTGGGTACCAGGGTTGACCGGCACGAACACATCGGAGAGGGATTTATCGGTTTAAAGGCATTTGAATTGTTTATGAACGACCGGCGGTTCTCAGACATCCCCAAGATTATTGAAACACCCAAAGAAAAAGAGGGAAAAGATTACGACAGAGCAAATCTTAACAGGTTAAGGGAGCTGATACATCTATAACCCGTATAATCGATTCCACCATAATTTTGTTGTCAACACTAATATTATATACCATGGAAAAGCAATTAATTCTCTTATGTGATAATACCACCATTTCCATAATGGGTTTGCCTCTCTTCCTCCCTGTGCACCACTACCAACAGCATTTATGCCAAAACAGCGAAACACAAATACAGATCTAAAAAGATGATAAGGATCTGAAACAATAATAGCATTCAACCAATTATGTTTGCGCATAATCTTAATGCATTGAATTGCACTTTTAAAGGTTGATTTTCCTTTTTCTTCCATCACTATCTTATTTTGAGGAACCCCTTCATTTGTTGCTAAATTTTTCATCACTCTTCCTTCTGTTGGTGGATATTTACCCAGTCCGCCGGTCACAAGTAAATAATTCGCCTTGTTTTGCTTCATCAATGCAACTGCATGCAATACACGCCTCCTGAGTGCCGGACTTGGCCGCCCGCCCTTCCAAACCGCTGCCCCTAAAACAACAATGACATCAAAACATATCTGGCTATCTTCTTTTAAGAAAAACATACTGGCCTGCCTCGCAATTTTCGTTCCATATCCCTTTCTATATCAAACAGCTACTTTAATGACAATATGTCACGAATTTCCTGACCAATTACATATGGAACCTTGCAAAAAACTGAACCTTAACGATCTCGTAAAAAGTCAAAATTGCGATGGCAAAGTAAAAAGCTCCAAATTCAAGGCGCGCGAATTTCGTGTCATGAGGCGTACTTAGCGTACGCCGCAATGATAACGAAATGAAGCGCAACGCTGAAGTTGGACTTTTTACGAAGCCATCAACTTTAATTGATGTGAATTTGAATCTATGTTAATAATTGAAATCTCTTTATCTAAATATTCTTCTGTTTTCGAGAGGGCTGATGGATGTATAAACTTGGAAGACATCCTTTATTTTATTTTGCGGCAGCCATTTTCGCTCTGTTCATTTCATCTCCGGCAGCGGCAATGCCGGCAATCCTTCCATCAGGTCAACTATCTTATATTACTTTCAGACAAGCGGAAATAGATGCTGTAAGCTCCGCCAAAAAAAGGGGAGGGCCTGGAGAAGAGACTGAATTCTTATTCAGCACGGGCTATCGAGTCGATGACTTTAACTGGAATATTGCCGGTGATATTTACGGGAATAATCCAAATATTCTATCTGAACTAACCTGGAACGATATAGAGATTTACCAGATAAAATTTCATTTCAAAACGATTTTACATGGAGTCTGCTATTTACGAGGTTCGTCTGGCTTTGGCTGGATCTTTAACGGTGAAAGCCAGGATTCGGATTATTCGGGAGATAACCGCACTTCAGAATTCTCACGCTCAATTAACAGCGCAGATGACGGCAATATATTGGATGTATCTTTGGGAATCGGCTATCAATTTACTTTTCGATTGGACAGTTTTGGTATTACGCCTCTGATAGGCTATTCATATCATCGACAAAATCTGACAATAACAAATGGAATCCGGATTATTCCCCCGACCGACCCGTTTCCTGGTCTTGATAGTACTTACGTTGCTGAATGGAATGGCCCCTTTTTGGGTTTAGACTTCACCCTCAAATTAAATAATAAACATACTGTTTTTGCTGAAATTGAATATCATTGGGCTAATTATTATGCTAAAGCGGATTGGAACCTCAGATCTGACTTTGCCCATCCAAAGAGCTTTGAGCATGTATGCCTCCATCCTCAGTAAATCCAATGCCATAGGCTATGATGTAGGAACAGACACATCCACATTAACAGACACCTCAGCCAGCCTCACAGCCGATGCATTGGTAGGTATGTATCTTAATCCCGATGTAACCCAGACTAGCTACTATTGGATTACACCCAATACATCCACCTCGATAACAGTCACAGGTGATATTACCTCTGTGGCCGTAGCAGGGTATTTCTATGATATTGTAGATAAGTTCAGGTTACAGCCAGGGAGCCCTGCCCTTACGGCAGGAAGTGGTAACACAGAGATAGGCGCCTATGGGGGTGGAGGAGATCCAGCACTTTATGTATCAACTGCATCTCCCACACCTACTACTGCCGGATCACTTACCCAGGATGAGATATGGGAATGACAGACCTGGCATGGATTTATGGAAGATTTTGGTGTTAGGTACATTACGTCTCGACTGCAACTGGGATTATGACAAACTTCATGAGATTGCCAATAATCATAAGACGGTCCGTGAATTTTTAGGCCAT